>NZ_JBQGAN010000003.1:0-275946 GCF_056542865.1 Ruegeria sp. AA6 | reverse complement strand
CGTTCGGCGTTGAGCTGATCGCGCCCATCGCGATGGAAAACGGCCTGCGCTTCGCAATCCGCGAAGGTGGCCGCACCGTCGGCGCCGGCGTCGTCTCGAAAATCATCGAGTAATTCGTACCAGCGAATATCTAAAGAAAGGGCGCCCCTTGGGGCGCCCTTTTTCTTTGTGCCGACTGCTTGGATTAATTTTACCTCCACCTCAACGCAACGGAATGCACCCACATTTCCCTCAGGACAAAGAGTGCTGACCCAGCGCAGCGCCCTTTGTTCACGTGTTGCGGCAATTTCATCTGGATTTCGTAGTGCCCCCGCTTTTCGCGCAGGCAATGTGCCAGACGATCAGAAGAGGGGTGAACCATGTTTTGGCTTCCGTTTGTACAATACAGTACGCGCATACTGCACAGCAAAGATCTGGATGATATGCAGATGGCTCTTCTCAGCGACGACGAGAAGAAAGCAAGCAATGTCTGCACAATGCGTTTAAAAACAGATCAGGGCCAAGCCGCCTTTCGATCAGACCGATCCGAGGTCTTCCACAGCGGATGATCCGGCGTCTAAACTCATCACGTACCAAAACGCGCGGGTGAAACCATTCGCGCGCGGAACTGATGAGGTTGTGCATGGTGGGTTTGGACCTGTTGGTGAATACGGCGAATATCGTCTACCTAGTGTCATATTCGGTCAGAGATATTTTTTGGCTGCGTGTTCTGTCTGTGATCGGTGCCTTTATCCTTCTACCCTATTACTATCTTCAAAGCGCTCCACTTTGGGCTCCGATCGGGTGGAACGTGTTTTTCACCGGGATCAACATCTATTGGATTTTGCGTTTGTTGCTGGAACGCCGTCCGGTACCTTTCTCAGATACCGAGCGACATTTGTACCAGATCGCACTGCGGAGCTTCTCAGAGCGTGACGCCTATAACCTGCTCAAGATGGGGGCCAGTAAAACCGTGCCGACCGGGGCGCGCCTATTAACGCAGGGCGATCATGTTCATCGACTTTCGCTTATCGTGGATGGCGAAATCGGCGTCGCGATGAACGGCGAAAGCGTGGATATACTGGGCGAAGGTCGCTTCCTCGGCGGGACAGCTATTCTGAGCAAAGATCAAGATTTCGCGGCGCCGGTGACCGTAATGGCACTGAAACCCTCACGTCTTATTGAGTGGGAGATTTCTGAACTGGCAGCGGAGCTACAAAAAAAGCCCGATCTGGCGATTGCACTAGAGGCAAGCCTCGGGCTTGAGATTTCTCGTTATCTCCAGACCGCCAGATTACAGATGGTTTAGAGTGCGGATTCGGCTGCGGCGCGCACGGCACGGATGTTTTCACCGTAAATCTGAGGTTGGGTAACAGAACCACCCTTGAACACGGCCGAGCCGGCGACCAGTACATCGGCACCAGCCGCAGCCACCAGCGGAGCGGTTTTGGGGTCAACACCACCGTCAATCTCGATATGCACCGGGCGGTCGCCGATCATGTCACGCAGCTTGCGAACCTTACTGGTCATGTCGATGAACTTTTGTCCGCCAAAGCCGGGGTTCACAGTCATGACGCAAACCAGATCGGTGAGGTCCAGCAGATGCTCGACCGCCTCAGCCGGGGTGCCGGGGTTCAGGGCGACACCCGCTTTCATCCCGGCAGCGCGAATGGCTTGCAGGGTGCGGTGGGAGTGCGGTCCGGCCTCAATATGAGCGGTCAGGATGTCGGCACCGGCGTCGGCATAAGCTTGGATGTAGGGATCGACGGGTGTGATCATCAGGTGAACGTCCATCACTGTCTTCACATGCGGACGAAAGGCTTTGACGGCGGGCGGGCCAAAGGTCAGGTTCGGGACGAAATGGCCGTCCATAACGTCGACATGAACCCAATCGGCGCCTTGGGATTCGATCGCCTGAATTTCGGCGCCGAAATTGGCGAAATCGGCGGACAGGATCGACGGGGCGATCTTGATGGTACGGTCAAAGCTCATGGCGGCCTCGTATAAGCGGAAGAGTCGCGGTCGCGTATACCTGCGCCGCGCCGCAAAGGGTAGCCCCCGCGACTTGCGCTCCGTTACAAAACTTTCACCGCCCTGACACATAACCGTTGAGCAGCATCTGTACCTGACCGCCAACATGAATTGGGGGTGGCACGTGCTGCGTATCGAGAGACTGACCAAGCGCTTCGGCGAAAACGTGGCCGTGGACGCGGCAACGCTGGATGTTGATAAACCCTGCATGATCGGGATCATCGGTCGGTCTGGTGCGGGCAAGTCGACCCTGCTGCGGATGATCAACCGCCTGACGGATTCCAGCGAGGGCCAGCTTCTGTTCGAAGGCCGTGACGTCACCCAGCTAAAAGGCCGCGACAAGCGCGCGTGGCAGGCCGACTGCGCAATGATCTTCCAGCAGTTCAATCTGGTGCCGCGTCTGGACGTGGTGTCGAACGTGCTGCATGGCACGCTGAACCGCCACTCGACGCTGGCGACCATGTTCAACCTGTTCCCGATGGATGAAATCCATCGCGCCATCGACATTCTGGATCGTCTGGGCATTGCCGAGCACGCGCCGAAACGGGCCGAGGCCCTTTCGGGCGGTCAGCAGCAGCGGGTCGCCATCGCGCGCGCCCTGATGCAGGACCCCAAGATCATTCTGGCCGACGAACCCATCGCCTCGCTGGACCCGATGAACGCGCAGGTGGTGATGCAGGCGCTGCGCCGCATCCACGAAGAAGATGGCCGCACAGTCATTGCCAACCTGCACACGCTGGACACCGCACGCCGCTATTGCGACCGCGTGGTGGGTATGCGCGACGGCCGTATCGTCTTTGACGGGCTGCCCGAGCAGCTGACCACTGGCGTTGCCCGCGAAATCTACGGCGCCGATGCCAGCTTCTCGGAAGAGGCGACATCGACCGAGATCGAAACTCTGGATGCCACCCAGAAAGCCCTAATGGAAGCGGAAGCGACCATCTGAGCCAACCACCCCCCTTCATCGCCCGGTCCGGTGAAAGGCCGGGGTAATCAAACTGGAGAGAGACAGATGAAAAAACTGATTGCTGCCCTTGCGGCCACTACAGCGCTGGCCGCGCCAGCCTTGGCCGAAGAAATCAGCGAATTCCGCATTGGTATTCTGGGCGGCGAGAACGCTCAGGACCGTCTGAACAACAACGAATGCCTGCGCGTTTACACCGAAGAGACGCTGGGCGTTCCGACCAAACTGTTCGCACCTGCCGACTATAACGGCGTGATCCAGGGCCTGCTGGGCGGCACAATCGACGTGGCCTGGTTGGGTGCGTCGGGCTATGCGAAAACCTATCTGTCCGACCCCGAAGCGGTTGAACCGGTTCTGGTCAAGGTCAACACCGATGGTGGTTACGGCTATTATTCGGTTGGTTTCGCCCGCAAAGACAGTGGCATCACCTCGCTTGACGACATGAAGGGCAAGACCTTCGGCTTCGGTGATCCGAACTCGACCTCGGGCTACCTGATCCCGTCGATCGAAATCCCAGCGGCCACCGGCGCAACCATGGACTCGGGTGATTACTTTGGTGAGGTCAAATTCACCGGTGGCCACGAGCAGACCATCGTTGCTGTCAATAACGGCGATGTAGACGCAGGCGTGACCTGGGCCGATGGTCTGGGCGAATGGGAAGACGGCTACCAGTCGGGCGCGCTGCGCCGCGCTGTGGATGCCGGTCTGGTCGACATGAACGACATGGTCGAAATCTGGAAATCCGCGCCGATCCCGGAAGGCCCGGTTGTTGTCCGTTCGGCTCTGCCTGACGACGTCAAAGCCAAAGTGACCGCGCTGTGGGACACGCTGGAACAGAAAGACCGTGATTGCTTCTACGGTGTGGCCGCAGGCGAAGCCAAAAGCTTCGACCCGATCGGACATGACGCCTACGAAGTCATCATCGAAGCACGCAAGCTGAAGTCCAACTAAGCCTGCATATCCAATGATCGGGGTCCGGTGGAAAACCGGGCCCCGTTTTTCCACTCAGGAGCATTCCATGACAGACCTGACTGCTGGGTCCACGACCGTCGATCAGATCCGCGACGACTATACCGCGATGGCGCGACGCAAGAGGGTCTATGGTGGTATCCTTCTGATCCTGTTCATCGCCATGATGGCCGCAGGGTTCCGCACAGCCGACAGCCGCAATGCGGGCAGCTTCATTGACGGCTGGCACCGGATTTTCGACTATCCGGCTGAGGTTCTGTCCGAGGCTTGGGAAAAGATCGCCGAGATGCCTGCGAACCTTGTCGAGTTCTTCCCGGCGCTGGTCGAGACACTGAACATTGCTGCGGCGGCCACGCTGGCAGGCACGATTTTCGGCACGTTCCTGGCGCTGATGTCGACACGCGGCATGGCCTATTGGCCATCGCTGATCCCGCTTTTCCGCCGTATCTCGGACGTTTTTCGGGCGGTGCCCGAGATCGTAATCGCCTTGGTCCTGATCTTCATTCTGGGCGGTGGCCCGGTGCCGGCAATGATCGCCATCGCCATTCACACAGCGGGCGCATTGGGCAAGCTGTTTTCTGAGGTGAACGAAAACGCCTCGCTGAAGCCGGTCGAGGGACTGCAGTCGGTTGGCGCAAACTGGTCGCAGCGCATGTATCTGGGCGTGATCCCACAGGTTGGGCCGAACTATGTCAGCTATGCTTTGCTGCGGTTCGAGATCAACATCCGCGCCTCGGCCATCCTCGGCTTCGTCGGCGCTGGTGGTCTGGGGTACGAGCTGCGCAACGCAATGTCCTGGGGGCAGGGGCGTTATGACGAAGCAGCTGCCATTTTCCTCCTGCTGTTTGTCACAATTGTCATCGTCGATCAGATCTCGGGCTATCTGCGCGACCGTCTGGCCCACGGGTCGGAAAAAGGAGCCTCGGCATGAGCACCTTCGCCACCAATCTGTCCACTGCCGAGCTGAAATCCGAAGCCGACCGTCTGTTCAACCGCAAGCGTTTGGTGAATTTCAGCCTGCCAGCGCTGGTGCTGGTTTACCTGATCTACGTATTCTTTGCCTTCGACGTGCCGGGGCTCGCCGCGCGGGCGAACTGGGAAAACGGCAAAACGCTGGTTTCGGACAGCTACAGCTACAAAACACATGTCGAGCGGGACAACCGCTCGGGTCAGGTGTCCGCCGCAATCGAAGGTGAGCGCAAGGGCCGCTATCCCGAAGGCGAAGCGCCAGAGTGGGTGACACTGGGCGAAACCACCGTGATTGATCTGGAAGACGGCCATGTCGTGCGTTTTGGACCACAGACGGTGGAATATGACATCCCCGGCTATGGCACAGTGCGCGCAACGCCCAGCCGTTCAGCCGGTGTGCAGGCGGAATTGCCAGCGGGCGACGTGCCCGAGTGGATCAACGTGTCTAAAAACCGCTTGGCGATCACCACGGATGCAGGGCGTCTGACGGTTACGCGCAATCGGTCCGAGGTGTTCCGCTATTTCACCGGTTGGGAGTTGTTCTGGTTCACGCTCGACAGCCCCTATTACGGCAAGTCTTTTCCCGAGCTGGCCGGTCTGGCTGCGCAGGGTGAGGCGGGTGCGATCCTGAACGATTTCTGGACCAACAAGATGTGGCGGCATCAGGATGTGGCTTGGGCCATCTTTGAGACCATTCTGATGGCGTTCCTGGGCACGCTGGGTGCGGCAATGGTCGCTCTGCCGCTGGCCTTCATGGCGACGCGCAATTTCAACCCCCTGCGTTCCATTCGCTTTGCCACGCGACGCGTATTCGACTTTGTCCGCGGTGTGGATGCACTAATCTGGACCGTGGTTCTGGCCCGCGCCTTTGGCCCCGGCCCGTTGACCGGCGCACTGGCCATCCTGGTGACGGATACCGGCACCTTCGGCAAAATCTTCTCGGAAGCGCTGGAAAATGTGGACAACAAGCAGATCGAAGGTGTTCAATCCACCGGTGCCAACGCCCCGCAGCGGTACCGCTTTGGCGTCATCCCGCAGGTAACACCGGTGCTGCTGAGCCAGTTGCTCTATTTCCTCGAATCCAACACCCGCAGCGCTACGGTGATCGGTGCGATTACTGGTGGTGGCATCGGCCTGCTGCTGACGCAGGCGATCATAACTCAGAAAGACTGGGAAGAGGTCGCCTACTACATCGTCCTGATCATCCTGATGGTGATGCTGATGGATTGGTTCTCGGGCTGGCTGCGCAAACGCCTGATTCAGGGCGAAACGGGTAAAAAACGTAAACCGCGCGATCCAAAGGCAAAGCCGTTTCCGCTGCCCTAACCAATGACCAAGGAATACTGACTATGGCACGCTTGCGCCCGGACCAGCCCTTCATCCATCCCAATTGCCAGATTACAGGCAGCCGTTTCGGAGAATATGTTGAGATCGGCGCAGGCAGCCGTGTCACCAATTCGGTCTGGGGGGATTACTCTTATTGCGATCGGACCTGCGACATTGCCAATGCCGAGATCGGCAAATTCGCCAATATCGCTAGCTTTACGCGGATTGGGGCCACGGATCATCCGATGGAAAAGGCGTCTTTGCACCATTTCCTGTACCGTTCGGCAGATTATTGGGATGACGAACGGGATGATCCTGAGTGGTTCGCACATCGCGCCAGTCGTACCGCAGTGATCGGGCACGACACTTGGATCGGCCATGCGGCAATCATCAAGCCCGAAGTGACTGTCGGACATGGAGCCATCGTAGCCTCGGGGGCGGTGGTCACCAAGGATGTTCCTCCTTACACCATAGTCGGCGGCGTAACAGCTCAGTCCATCCGTCGTCGTTTCCCCGAAGAGATTGCCGCGCGCATGTTGGCTATGGCGTGGTGGGATTGGGATAACCAGCGCCTGCGTGCAGCTTTGCCGGATTTCCGGGCATTGAGTGCTGAGGCTTTCCTCAAAAAATACGAGTTTGTCGCTGCGCCAGCGGAGTGAGGGCTCCCGCACCCGCAGGAGCATCGGCTTCGCCGATCCACCTTGGCGGGTTTGGGCCCGGCGCCGCGCAAAGCGCGGCGCTACGCCCAACGGGATGAGGCCTCCGCAAGGAGGCCGAAGACGGGCGGGAGACCCATGTCGCCTAGTCTTCGTTCACGGTTAACGTCACGCGCTCACCGGCGAAAACAGTGCGTCCGAATTCTATTGGTGTCCCTTCCAAGTCGGCATTGATGCCGGCTGAGAACAGTACGGGGGCACCTTGAGGTAGTCGTAAGTGCAGAGCCTGTGTTGCTGTCGCGGCCCGGGCGGTCAGGCGCGTGGAGACGCGTGTGTAATCCGCGATGCCACAATGTTGCAGTGCTTTGGTGACGGAATTCGTGTCCTGCAGGGCTTCGAGAATATCGGGCAGCCGAACTGCTGGGAAAACGCTTTGAAAGAGGGCGATGGGCTGGCCATCCGCCAGAGACAGCCCATCATAGACATGCACCGCGTCACCCGGATTAAGCTGCAGTGCATCCGCCTCTGCTTCATCTGCCGCACGGGTGGTAAGAGACAAGATCGTTTTGCCGGGTATCTTACCGCTGGCCGAGATGCTTTTGTGGTACCTGACCCGTTTACCGATTGGATAGTCGGTTGGGCGGGCGGCCACGAACACCCCGGCGCCGCGCCTTGGGTGAACCAATCCTTGTTCCGCCATCTCAGACAAAGCGCGCCGTACCGTGTGCCGGTTGACCCCATGCTGTGCGGCCAGCTGAGCCTCGGTCGGCAATCGGTCACCGGTATCATAGCGTCCTTCGGCGATGTCCGAGGTCAGGCTCAACGCGATGCTTTTCCAGACCGGAGTTTTGCTCATGTCACTAAACTTTCACACGACTGCGATTGCGAGTCGCTTCCTTGAGGTGTAATATTTGTCTAGTTGTATAGTTCACATAGACAACCCGGCCAAGAGGTTTTGATGGCGGATCAACAAAACATTGCGCACCCCGCGCGCAAGGAATGGATGGGCCTGCTCGCCCGAGCTCCGGAAGAGGCTCTGATGGCACTCTGGGGCGAACTCAAAGCGCAACCCGGCTTTGATTGGCTCCGCAGCCCCGAGGTTGGCGGCGTCATGGTTCGGGGGCGGACCGGCGGTACTGGAGCGCCTTTCAATCTGGGTGAAATGACGGTCACGCGTTGTTCGTTGGCTCTGCGGGACGGCACGGTCGGGCACGGCTATGTGCAGGGCCGCTCCAAACGCAAGGCCGAGGTTGCGGCGTTGGTTGATGCCCTTATGCAGACTGATGCTGCCGGCGAGATCCGGGCAAAAATCATCGCTCCGCTCAGCCAGCACATGCAGGCCACCAAGGCGGCCCGCGCCGCCAAGGCCGCGGCCACCAAGGTCGAATTCTTCACAATGGTTCGGGGAGAGGATTGATGAGCGCCCAAACCCAATTCTCAGGCGGTTTCCAGAACGCACCGATTGACGCGGCGCATGCCTTTCGTGCCGCCATGACCGTAATGGCACGCCCGGGTGAGATTCGCATGCTGTCCGCCAGCGCGTCGCCAGCGCCCTTGTCGGTGGCAGCCGGGACGCTGCTGCTGACCCTTTGCGACCCGGACACAAAGGTTCACTTGGCCGGCGCGACCGATACGAATGAAGTGCGTCAGTGGCTGGCGTTTCACACCGGTGCGCCGCTGTCGGATGCGGCTGAGGCGGACTTTGCGGTCGGAACGTGGCAAGAGCTTGGACCCTTGAGCCAGTATCGTATTGGCACCGCAGAATACCCAGACCGGTCAGCGACCCTGATCGTTGAATGCACTGACTTGCAACAGGCAGGTGCTGTGCTGTCAGGGCCGGGGATAAGGAACACAGCACACCTGTCACTGCCCGATATTCCGGCGCTTCAGGCCAATTCGGCACTGTACCCGTTAGGCTGTGATTTCTTCTTTACCTGCGGTGACAAAATCGCGGCCCTGCCGCGCAGCACGCAGATCAAGGCAGAGGGCTAGACCATGTATGTAGCTGTCAAAGGCGGCGAAAAGGCCATTGAAAACGCCCACGCCTGGCTGGCGGAAGAACGGCGTGGCTCGACCGATATTGCCGAACTGAGCATCGCTCAAATCCGCGAACAACTAAGCCTTGCAGTGAACCGGGTGATGGCCGAGGGGTCTTTGTTCGATCCCGATTTGGCGGCATTGGCGATCAAACAGGCGCGTGGGGATCTGATTGAAGCGATCTTTCTGATCCGCGCCTACAGAACGACCTTGCCCCGGTTTGGCTATTCGAACCCGGTCGAAACGGGGCAGATGACCTGTGATCGCCGCATCTCGGCCACTTTCAAGGATGCGCCGGGCGGGCAGGTTCTGGGTCCGACCTTCGACTACACGCATCGCTTGCTGGATTTCAAACTGGCCGCCGAGGGAGAGGTTCCCCCGGCACCCGAAAGCGCGCCGCGCACCGAGCCGACGCCACACATTACCGAGTTCCTGAAAGGCGAAGATATCATTCAGGACGAACCCTCCAGCGACACCATCCCCGGTGACCTGACCCGCGAACCGATGGAATTTCCTGCTGGCCGCCCCTTGCGCCTGCAATCGCTGACGCGTGGGGATGAAGGGTTCGTGCTGGGCATGGCCTACTCGACCCAGCGCGGTTACGCCCGCAACCACGCCTTTGTAGGCGAGTTGCGGATCGGCAAAGTTGCGGTTGAGATGGACATCCCCGAACTCGGTTTTGCAATCGACATCGGCGAGGTCGAACTGACCGAATGCGAAACGGTAAACCAGTTTACGGGTTCCAAAACCGAACCGCCGCAGTTCACGCGGGGCTATGGTTTGGTCTTTGGGCAATCAGAGCGCAAGTCCATTGCCATGGCGCTGGTCGACCGGGCACTGCGCTGGGAAGAACTGGGTGAGGATAATCTGGGCGCACCTGCGCAGGACGAAGAGTTTGTCCTGAGCCACGCTGACAACATTCAGGCCACCGGTTTCCTCGAACATATCAAGCTGCCGCATTACGTGGATTTCCAATCCGAACTGGAACTGGTCCGCAAATTGCGCCGCGAGGCCGAGGAGCGGATTACGCCGAAGGAGGCCGCGGAATGAGATCAATCACCGCCGTCCCCGCCGCTGTCGCCATCTCCACCGCCGTCAGAGTACCATTCTCCTCCGGGTCTGTCGGGATGAAGGGCAGACCTGCGTTCGGTACCGTCAAATTCGATCCAGACCCAAACTCCGCTGTCATCTTGTCGCAGCGTGTTACGGCGCTTTTTCCTTCTGAACATATCGCGTGCGATCAGTCCCGCAATGACGGCAAAAAACGCCCAGAAAATTACTTCTACCACCATGAATCCCTTCGAAATCTCGGAGAATCAAATGTCTGAGTACAACTTCGCTTATCTCGACGAACAGACCAAGCGAATGATCCGTCGGGCCATCCTCAAAGGTCTTGCCGTACCCGGCTATCAAGTGCCTTTCGCCAGCCGGGAAATGCCGATGCCTTACGGCTGGGGAACCGGCGGGGTGCAGGTCTCGGCCGCGACGCTGACGCCGGATGATACCTTCAAAGTGATCGACCAAGGGGCCGATGACACCACGAATGCCGTTTCGATCCGCAAGTTCTTTGAGAACACGGCTGGCGTGGAAACGACCGAGGAAACCGAAAAGGCCACAGTCATCCAGACCCGCCACCGCATCCCCGAGGCGAAGCTGACCGAGGATCAGATCCTTGTGTATCAGGTGCCGATCCCGGAACCGCTGCGTTTTCTGGAACCGCGTGAGACCGAAACGCGCAAGATGCACAGTCTTGAGGAATATGGGTTGATGCATGTGAAGCTGTACGAAGACATCAGCCAACACGGAGCGATTTCGACCTCATATGCCTATCCGGTGAGAGTGTCGGATCGCTATGTGATGGACCCGTCGCCGATCCCGAAATTTGACAATCCAAAGTTGGAAATGGACGCGATCCAACTGTTTGGGGCGGGCCGGGAGCAGCGGATATACGCAGTGCCGCCTCATACCAAGGTCGTCAGCCTCGATTTCGAGGACTACCCGTTCGAGGCGACCAAGGCCGACCATCCCTGTGATCTGTGCGGGGCCGAAGACAGCTATCTGGACGAGGTGATCATGGATGACGCGGGCAACCGGATGTTTGTCTGCTCAGACACCGATTATTGCCGATCCCGCCGCGCGGCGGGCCATGTGGGCCGATTGGCCGAGGAGGATGCGGCATGACACCGTTGTTGCAAGTCAAACATATCGAAAAGCGCTATGGCGCGCGGATCGGTTGTGCAGATGTAAACTTCGATCTGTATCCCGGTGAGGTGATGGGGATCGTGGGTGAAAGCGGATCGGGCAAGTCGACCCTGTTGAACTGTCTGGCCGGGCATCTGGAGCCCGACGCGGGACAGGTCATCTTTGACACCCGCGCCGAAGGGCCGGTGGACACCGTGACAATGTCCGAGCCGGAACGTCGGATGTTGGGGCGCACCGATTGGGCGTTTGTCCATCAGCACGCCCGCGATGGGCTGCGCATGTCGGTCAGCGCCGGGGGGAACATCGGCGAACGTCTGATGGCCGTTGGTGATCGGCACTATGGTGACATTCGGGATAAGGCAATCGACTGGCTGGACCGGGTCGAGATTGACGAAGGCCGGGTCGATGATCGCCCCACGGCTTTCTCTGGCGGGATGCAGCAGCGCCTGCAGATCGCGCGCAATCTGGTGACGGGGCCTCGGTTGGTGTTCATGGACGAACCGACCGGAGGGCTGGACGTTTCGGTTCAGGCGCGGCTGTTGGACTTGCTGCGCGGGCTAGTGCGCGAAATGGGGCTGAGCGCCATCATTGTCACCCATGATCTGGCCGTGGTGCGCCTTTTGGCGGATCGGTTGATGGTGATGAAGGATGGTCACGTGGTCGAGGCCGGTCTTACTGATCAGGTGCTGGACGATCCGCAGCACGCCTATACGCAACTGCTGGTCTCCAGCGTTTTGCAGGTTTGAGTATTTGAGAAAAGATGAAGCGATGATTGAGCTGATCGACGTGAGCAAGAGCTTTACCCTGCACAATCAGGGCAGTGCGGTGATCCCGGTGATGGCGGGGGCTTCGCTAAATGTTGCGCCTGGTGAATGCGTGGCCCTGACCGGCGCTTCGGGGGCGGGTAAATCCACCCTGATGCGCGTGATCTATGGCAACTACCTTGCCGCCTCCGGGCGGGTGCTAGTTGGTGGTCTGGATGTAGCCCAGGCAGAGCCGCGTGAAATCCTTGCCCTGCGGCGCGAGACGCTGGGTTATGTCAGCCAGTTCCTGCGCGTGGTACCGCGCGTTCCGACGCTGGAAGTGGTGGCAGAACCCTTACTGTCCATTGGATGCGACAAGCAGGCGGCGCTGGACAAGGCGGCGACCCTGCTGGCGCGGCTCAATATTCCGCAACGTCTGTGGACGCTTAGCCCAACGACCTTTTCTGGCGGTGAACAGCAACGGGTGAACATCGCGCGGGGTTTTGCGCATGACTATCCCGCGATGTTGTTGGATGAACCTACGGCTTCGTTGGATGTGCAGAACCGCGAGACGGTTTTGTCACTGATCGAAGAGGCCAAGGCGCGGGGAGCGGCTATTGTAGGTATCTTCCACGATGTCGGCGCGCGTGAACGGGTGTGCGATCGTGAGATCAACGTGTCGGATTTCACGCCCGGAGTCGCGGCATGACCCTTGCCCCGGTCATAGCGGTCGTTGGCCCTTCGGGCGTTGGCAAGGACAGTGTGATGGAGGCGCTTGAGGCCCGAGCGCCCGGAATTCATCGGGCACGTCGGGTGATCACCCGACCCGAGGGAGAAGAGGGCGAAGACTTTGATCGGGTATCTGTTGAGCAGTTTCAGCAGTTGGTCGCGCAAGGCGCTTTCGCGCTGCACTGGCCCGCGCACGGGCTGTTCTATGGGGTGCCAAAGGGTATCGGCGACCTCAGGCGTCAGGCGGACGCGGTGCTGGTGAATCTGTCACGCTCGGTCCTGCTGCGGGCGCAGGAAGTGTTTGGTGATCTGGTTGTGATCTCGCTAACCGCTGATCCGCAGGTTCTGGCGCAGCGCTTGTCAGCCCGTGGGCGCGAAAGCTCGACCGAACAGGTGCGACGTCTAGCCCGCGCCAAGACGCCTTTGCCAGAGGGTTTGGGCAAGGTGATCGAGATCGACAACTCGGGGCCCTTGGACGCGACGATCGACGCTATACTCGCGCAACTTCAGTCAGAGAGGGCGTAGCGATGGATCAGGTGAAACCGCCCATCATCGGCTTCTCCCATCAGGGCCAGATCACTGATCAGGAATGGGGTCGGCAGCAAGGGCTCAAGCTGCGTTTGCAGCGCCTCCTGAACGGTCGCGAGCACGGGTTTGTCCAACTTGCCGCTGAGGGTGATGTGAAACCGGAAGGAGTCCATTACGTACGGATAGCCCCACTGAACGAGGTTGGCGTCCTGCTCGGCCGACAGGCTGTTGGCGCGTCGACGGTCCAGCTCAGCCTGCGATGCAGGGGCGCGAAAGCTGTCCAGATCGCGCACGCAGGCTGCGGCCAAGGCATTCAAAGCGGCCTCGTCACCAAGCGGGCGCAAGGCAAGGAAACGACCCAGCCGCGCGATCTCCAACCCGTCCAAACTGACGGCGGGCTGCGAGGCCGCAAGCTGCGCGCAGGCTTCAGAAAGCGCTGCAACCGTTTGCCCGCCGCGCAGGCGAAAGGGCGGCTTCATCGTCGCGTGCAATCCGTATTTGCGCGGCACGTCGGTCACGGTGGCAACGTCCACTCCGTTCACCAAGGGATGCGCGCAGGTCTCGCCGGTCTCCATGTCCCAGCCCAGCCAACTGGTGGCGAATTTCGTCCACTCGGCATTTGCCGGTGGCGCAAAATAGATCGCGTATCGCGTGAATGTCACATTGGCCTCCTATGCGTGGCCTTTCCAATAGCTCAAACTGTGTGAAGTTCAGATGACAGAAGAAACGATCCTTGCCAATGCCACGCTTGTTCTTCCGAATGAGACAGTGACTGGCAGCATACGCATTGTCGGTGAAACCATTGCCGAGGTCGATACTGGTACGACGGTTCCGGCAGGTGCGGTCGATTGCGAGGGCGATTATGTCAGCCCCGGACTGGTCGAATTGCATACCGACAACCTAGAGCGCCACATCCAGCCACGTCCCAAGGTCGATTGGCCACATGCGGCGGCGATTCTGGCTCATGATGCAGAATTGGCCAGCACCGGGATCACTACTGTGTTCGATGCGATGCGGATTGGTTCGATCCCCAGCGGTCAGCGCTATAAACGATACGCCCGTGACCTGTCGCGTGAGTTGTGGCAATTGCGCGAACAGGATGCCCTGAAGATCAGTCATTTCCTGCACCTTCGGGCCGAGGTGTGTTCCGAAACGCTGGTGGATGAGCTGGACGAATTCGGCCCCGAGGATCGTGTTGGTCTGGTCTCGCTCATGGATCACACGCCGGGGCAGCGTCAGTTCCGGGACATGTCGCAGCTCGAAGCTTATATGAAGGGCAAGCACAGCATGAACGATGACGAGTTCCTGCAGCACGTTGCCCAGCTCAAAACGCTGCGCGCGCGCAATGGTGACCGGCATGAAGTGGAAACGGTCAAAGCCGCGCGTCGCTTTGGCGCAATGCTGGCCAGCCATGACGATACCACGCAAGAACAGGTGGCGGTGTCGGCGGGTCATGGTATCAAACTGGCCGAGTTTCCCACCACCGTTGAGGCTGCTCGGGCCTGCCATCATCACGGTATCAAGGTGATGATGGGGGCGCCCAACGTGATCCGGGGCGGGTCGCATTCCGGCAACGTCGCCGCGCAAGAATTGGCAGATCTGGGCCATCTCGACATTCTGTCGTCGGACTACGTTCCCGCCGCGTTGCTGTTGTCGGCCACGCGGTTGGGCGAAACCTGGGGCGACATGCCTCGTGGTCTGCGGACCGTAACGCAAACCCCGGCGCAAGTTGCCGGTCTGGATGATCGCGGTGAGTTGCGTGCCGGGGCCCGCGCGGATGTGATCCGGTTCCGTATGCGCGAAGGTGCCCCTGCACTGAACGGAGTGTGGTCGCGCGGGCGGCGCGTGGCCTGATCAGGCGCGATAGAACAAATACCGGTCCGGCGCGATGGTGTCCGGGCCGCAGATCTGCCTAAACCCGACCAGAGGCTGACCCGAGATCAGCAATCCGCCGGGCTGCATTACCTGCGCGATCAACGGGCTGAGCCGGGCGGCTTCGGCGACGTCCTCTACCTTGATACCTCGCCCGAAATCATAATGCGCCAGAGCGATGGTGGAGCCACCAGAAGCCAGTTTCTCAAGCATCGGTTCGGCTTCGCCTTGCAGAAAATCCTCTGCCGGAGGAGTGCTGGACGGATGACATTGCAGTACCCTGTCCATCACCCAGATCCGCCGGTCGGGCAGGATTTCCCGCAAGTGATCATAGGTGCGGCCATTGCCCAAGCCCATGTCCAGAACGTCGCCCTCGGTTTCACTGATCTGCGCCACAGCCCAATTCAAACCGTCGCGTTGCGCCGTAAGGCGGCGTAGCATGGAATCCAGTCGGCTCATTCAATTCCCTCGATTGGTGATGCCCAGGCAACGCCGGGGCCGTCCAGAAGTCTGCGCAGCAGCGCTTCGGTGAAAGTCCAGATGTCCTGATCATGGACAAGATGGTGGGTTAAAATGCCAAACGGTTCGGCATTGTCGGCGCGGCCCTCGCGACGGTCTCGTAGCAGGATCGTCGTTTGGTTTACCAGTTGATCCGATGAAACCAGCCCGCGTGTACCACGCCAGTCAATTGGGTCCAGGTGGGTGTTGATCTGCTCTAATCCGGGAGCAGGTGTTTGCTGCTGACGCGGTGTCGCGGTTGAGATGATGCGATAGCCCACGCTGGGTAATTCCCGAACCACCTCGGGTGCGATACGGTTCCACGGGGGGACGAACATTGGGCAGAGCCGATCCCCGAACTGAGATTTTAGCCGGTTCAATCCGGACCGGGCGTCGCTCAGAATATCTTCCAGTGGGCGGTGCAGTCGGAATTCAGATTTTTTCTCTTCAACGGGCGCGTGGTTTTGATGCGCCCAGCCATGAACCACTGGGATCAACGTCTTATGGGTCGCAACATATTCCACCAGTGTTGCATCGGCGTTGCGGGGAATGACTGCAAGATACACGGGTATGCCCAGCGTTTCCGAAAGTATTGACAGCTTTTTAAGCTGTGGGGTCGCAGAAACGGCATCATCGTCGCGCCACCACACAGGCAGGTTCAGCCCCTCGACAAGCCATGCGTTCAATTCGGTGTCCAAGGGGTGCCAGTCCACGGTCATGACTGCTCCCTTAGGTTCACTGCGATCTCGACAGTTCGGGCGGCCCCGTCGAAGCCCTGCGACGCGACGGTGCGCGGACCGGCGTCGATGACCGCCGCGACGGCCCGGGCCAGTGCGTCACCGGTAAGCTCCTTGCTGGGTAGTACGTTGATCGCTGGTAGGTCAGAAAGGCTTTGCCCGCGCAAGCTTTGTTCAATTTCTTTGCCGTCGTCAAACGGGATGAACACAGCCGGTGTGCCAGACTGTAATAGGTCGAGCGCTGTGTTGTAGCCGCACATGCTGACCGACGCCGCGGCATGAGGCAGCATCTGGCGGAAATCGGGGCGTACGGTTTCCAATGTCACCGGGGCGTCGCCGACAAGCTTCTGCAGTTGGGCAATGCGCTCTGGTGCGTCCTGCCCGCCAACCAACAGGCGCCAGCGCCTGTTGGGCATCTTTCGGGCGGCCTCGATGGCCGCGTGAAAGATCGGCTGGCCCACTGATCCGCCGCCTGCGCTGACCAGAATTTCGTCTTTGCCCACCAAATCAGCGTGCGGCACCGGGGCGTCAGGCGCAACAAACCCCGTATAGAATAACCGCTGACGCAACTGTTCGGTAACAGGCCAACTGATGTTCAGCGGAATGACGCTTTGATCCGAATGAACAAGGATGCCGTCATAGTACCGCTCAACAATCTCTGCCGTGCGTTCGGCTTTCGACGGTTTGGAAGGCGGTGCCAGAATATCCCGGATAGAGCCCAGAATAATCGGGCGACGCGGCAGGGCGTTCGCCGTCTCTAAACCAGCGTTGAATTCAGCCGACAGCGACCGGCGACCAAAGGGAAACAACTCGGTGATCAGGACGTCCGGCGCAAAGCTTTGAATGGCTTCAACCAACGCCGTTTCGCGTGCTTTAAGATATGCCGCGTCGGCGACCTCTCCGCTCTGGGTCAAAAGCCGGGTGAAATCGGTTCCGTCCGAACGCAGAGGCGGCAAGCCCAGCAGCGTCATGCCCGAACTGTCTAGCTGAGGTGCCGGCATCCCGCCTGAGACGACAAACGTCTCATGGTTTTCGCCCGCAAAGGCGCGGCCCAGTGTCAACGCCCGGCTCAGATGACCTGTACCCAGCAAATGGGTGACAACGATCATCACCTTCATCAGGATGCCTCGGGTTTGATCAGGCGGATCGGATCCGGTAGAGGGGTAAACGTTTGCATATCCACGACATACAGACGATTGCGCTTGATCTTAAAGGGGGCAGGGCCATCGAACTCCCAACCCCAGGCACGTGCGAGAATGACCCGCATGATGCCGATATGGCAAACAGCAATCGTGTCACCCCTCAGCCCGTCCAGCCAAGGTTTCAATCGTGCCCAAACCTCGATCGGACTTTCGCCGTTCGGCGGGCGGAAGTCCCAACTCCAGTCCTCGATATGGCGATAGCCGCTGTCCGGGTCGGCGATCAGGTCCACCCCCCGCTGGCCTTCCCAGTCGCCCCAGTTCATCTCGGTCAGCGCATCCATTGTCTGCGGTTCACGCCCGGCAACCAATCTGGCCGTTTCACTGGCGCGCATCAGGGGGCTGGACCAAAGGTCAGCGCCATCCCACGGTTCCGGCAGGCGTGTAGTTGAAAGTTCCGCGCGGGCCTCATCGTCAAGGGGTATGTCGCTGCGCCCCTGAATGCGCCCCGCGCGGTTCCAGTGGGTATGCCCATGTCTCAGCAGTGCCAGTTGGGTCATCGAGTTACCTCCACCAATGGTCGCACGGCTTGCCAGAACCTGTCGGTTGCTGCAGGCATCAGGTGACGTCTGGTCATTTGGACACGAGCCATGGCGCCGATGGACAATCGCAGGGCTGGGTCATTCAGCAGGGTACGTATTCTGTCAGCCAAACCCTCGGGACCGGCATCTATTGAAGGATACTCGGACGGGGTCAAAACGTCTCTCACTCCGGGTCGATCTTGCGCGACAACCGGCAGGCCGCTGGCCTGCGCTTCCAGATAGATCATCCCATAGGCTTCGTTCACACCGGGCCAAACCAGAAGCGACGCCGCACCGTACATGGCCCGCAATGTCGTTTGATCGCACTGGCCCTGAAAGCGGACTTTGGACCCGAAAGGAGCCATCAGGGCTTCGACCTCGGCGCGGGCAGGGCCATCGCCGACGATATCCAACATCCAATCGCCGTCCAGAAGGGCCAAGGCGTCCGCAAGCAGGGTGTAAGAGGCCAGCTTATCACCATGTCGCATCATCCCGACCGCCAGCATCGGGCCATCGCATGTGGACGCAGGCGGCAACTCAGACAGCGGCAAAAACGGGGGCAGTTCAACAAGACGTTGGTTGCCATACCGTTCTCGTTCCAGAGTGATCAAGTCATTAGCGGTGTGGTAAAAAATCACCTGAGCCGCATCGCAGGCGTCATGCGCCGCCTGCGCGAACCCGGCCCATGCTCCGTTCAGACGGCTGGTCGCCCGTGTGCTTTCAAGCTGAACATAAGGTATGTTCCGCGCCTTGCTGACACTGGGTCCCAGCAGATCAGGCGCTTTGTAGTAGTTGTGATAGGTCACCCATAGGGCGGTGTCCGATGGCAGTTCTTGGATCAGACGCTGAACCTCTGTTTCGGCCTCGGCGCGCAATGCGGCCTGTACCTGAATGTCCCCTGATTTGTCGTAGACGCGCAGCCGCGACGCCAGATCGACCGAGTCGCCTTGCGCCGAGATCGCCTGCATCAGATTGCGGGCCATTTCGCGGTCCCCCGATGGCACCGGGCTGTCCGGGGCTTTCATCGGAGCGTAAAATGCTACCCTTGCCATCACGCTATGTCCGAACCCAACGCGCGCAGCCGTTCGGACAAGCGCGCAATGCCGGGGTCCATGCGAAACTCGGTAATCAACCGGTCGAAGGCGGCCGAGGCCATCGACGCAGTCTGATCCGGCGCGGCAGCCAGCTGGTTAACGGCAGCAGCCAACGCATCAGGTGCGTCGTCGGACAAGACCCCGTGCGTGCCGGTTTTAATGAATTCAGGGATGGCAGAGACCGGTGTCGACAGGATCGGCAACATCTGCGATGCGGCCTCCATCAGAACATTGGGCAGCCCGTCACGGTCTCCGTCCGCGGCTATTCGGCTGGGCAGTACGAACAGGTCGGCGGCGCGCATGGCCGCAATAACCTCGGGCTGATCGCACGCGCCTTTCCATGTGATCCTATGCGAAACACCTGCCGCCTCGGCGCGGGCTTGCAGGGCGTCACCCAGAGTTCCGCCTCCGATATGCGTCCAATGCCAATCGAGCGTCTGAGGTAGTAGCGCGAAGGCGTCTATCAGGCGGTCGAATCCTTTTTTCTCGACCAGACGTCCGACCGACAGCATGTGAAATGGTCCGTCTGGCACGCGCAGGGCGCGGTTAGGCGGCGAAGGAAAGCGACAAAGGTCTAACCCGTGATAGATCAGGTCTACCCGAGAGGGGTCATCGGCCAGGCTGCGCAGATGTTCGGCACCAAAGGCGGTACAGGTCGCGCCGAACGCTGCGCCGTGTGTGCTGGCCTGCAGCTTTTCGACCTTTTCCCACTCGGGCGAAGTCCAGATGTCCTTTGCGTGGGCTGAAAAGCTCCACGGCAGGCCGCGCATGATCGCGGCATAGCGCGCGACCGAGGACGGGGTGTGCATGAAATGCGCGTACATCACCCGCGTCGCCTCGGGCAGTTCCGCAGCCAGCACGCAAGCCTGTCCAAAACGTCGAATGCGATTATGGGTTGGATCACGGCGTAGATCGGCGCGCCAGATCCGGTAGGCCTCAGCATAGCCGGGCAACGATTGCGCCGTCTGCCGCGCGGCCCAGACGCGCTGTGGTTCTTGGTACAGATATTCGGGCAGATAATGTACCTGACCCTGAAAACGATCATGCAGCGGGTGGCGTTTCACATCGGTCGGATGGCGCAGGGACCAGATGTCAAAGCTGTGCCCGGCCTCTTGCAGGGCGACGAGTTCCTGAGCAATGAACGTCTCAGACAGGCGCGGCCATCCTTTGACCAGCACCGCCAGTTTCGGCTGAGCTGTCGTCATCCGGTCGCCCGTTCCTGTTCCTGGCTCAGTAATGCGTCCACGCGGTCGGTGACGTAGTCCAGACCGTCCAGCAGCCCGTCCTGTATGGCTTGGGACGGCAGCGGCTGCTGCGGCAGGCTGCGGATGGCCTGAATCATGGACTCCGGCGTCAGTCCGTCGCGGCTTTCGTCCAACATTTGGACTAGGCCCAGCCCTTCGGCACGCGAGGCGCGGATCCATTGCTCTAACCGCGGCGTCGTGCGCGGCACTATGACGGCGCGTTTGTCGAACGAGAGCACCTCGCAGAACGTGTTATAACCGCCCATGCAGACCACCCCGGCGGCGCCGGCAAACAGCGTTTCGATCTGGGATTCAAAGCCGACAGCAGTGACCCGGCCATTCAGCGCTGCAACGCGGGCCTCGAAGTCCTCTCGTAACTCGCCGGACAGGAACGGGCCGTAGACCAGCACCGCGCGGGGTGAAAGGGTCGGATCTTTTTCATAGGCCGAGAGGACAAGATTCACCATTGCCTTGCCATCACCGCCGCCTCCGGGGGTGATCAGGATATAGGGCTGTTCGG
Organism: Ruegeria sp. AA6; assembly: GCF_056542865.1. NCBI lineage: Bacteria > Pseudomonadati > Pseudomonadota > Alphaproteobacteria > Rhodobacterales > Roseobacteraceae > Ruegeria > Ruegeria sp. AA6. The sequence continues at coordinate 255,128 of NZ_JBQGAN010000003.1, read as the reverse complement.
GTGGCTCACCCACCGGTCCAAGGTCCCGACGCAGATATCCGGTCCAGTGAATGCGCGATTGCGCGGCGTGGCTGAGCGGCAAGCCTTTGGTCGGATCATAGATCGAACGCAGCCCATAGACCCAAATCTCATGATAGAAGCGCTCGGTCGCGGCGAGGGCTTCCTTGCGCTCCCACTCGGCGGCCAAAACCTCAGGCTCGTCCAATACATCTCGCAGGCCTAAGACCAGCTTGGTGCGTTGTGAATTCAACAGGTGCTCAAGCGTGGGCAGCAGTTCTCCGCGAAAGCCAGTGGGTTCCTTGTCGACGATCAGCATGTCGGGGTCGAATTGCTGGACCGCTGTTTGGATCAGGCCTGCACGCAGTTCGGTTACCTCTTCGATCCCCATGCCGATTGTGCGCGCAGCGTATGACCCATCGGCGCGCTTTGTCACGCCGGGCAGGCGCACGTGGTCGACCCGGCGTGGGAAAGTGAACCGCCCCGCAACCGGCGATCCGGTCAGGATCAGCGCCGATGCTTGTGGGTTTGCCTGAGTGATGGCCGCAGCCAAGGCACGCGACCGGCGCAAATGCCCCAGTCCGAACGTATCGTGGCTGTAGAACAGAATGCGCGGTGCTCTGCCGGTTGTGTTGTTTTGTATTCCTAGGCTCATGCCTTCGCCTGTCGTGTTTCGGTGTGCAAATCCGCGCGCGTGTCCCCGTTACCGTATATTCTTTCACGCCGCTTGCCAAAGGGGGTGACGAGATCGTGCAAATTCGTCAAACATGGCGAAATGGCAACATCTGATGCGCCGGTGGGCTTTCACCCGCAAAGCCTGACGTTGATCTTACTATTCCAGCCATATTACAGCGTCGGTCATATTCAGTTTTTTTAAGGTTGGAAACACTCTTGTCGCTGGCATTGCAGCAGGAACACGAAATGACACGATCTCGGGAAGCGCAACCCTGAATATTTGAATACGCTCAGGTGCTTCTGTAACCTGCTGTGCAAAGTGCGAATTAGATAGGCTGCTCGATGAAACTGAAACTCATTGCTGGAATGGCCCTTGCATTGTGGGCGTTCGCAGCGGCCTTCGTTACCGTAGCAGCAGCGCAGACGTCTTTGATCCCCGGATATAACGCGGGTTCCAGTACCGAGACAGATTCAGGTCAGGACGGAGATTTGGCGGCAGCAATCAAGACTGCGACCGACGCCGGTGCCAGTGTAATCGTCATCGACAGCACCGGACAGGTCGTGTCTTCGGGCAATCAGTCCAGTGCTGCGGCAGCAGAAGCGAACGGTCCAATGGGGGACGGCTCGCAACTGATGAAGGCGCAGGAGAGGTTTTCTGATTTCCGCGCATCAATGCAGTCGCGCCTGCAAGCGTTGCCATATTCGATATTCGAAGTGCAGTATATTTTGCGCCAGACCAGCCCGGATGGCCGAATCCAGACCTATGTTGAGGTGTTATTCTGGAACGTTTTGTTCCTGTTGCTGGGGCGCTGGCTGTCGACCGAGATTTACGGCAAGCGCATGGCCAAGAAGCTTGTTGTCGCACGATCCAAGGAAAACCCGCAGGGCTATCGAGAAAAGATGCCGTTTCTGGTGTTCCGTTTCTTTATGGGGGTCGGCGCCACCATCTTTGCGATGCTCATGGCCCTTATCGTCGGCTACCTGTTCTTTGGTGAGGCTGAAGATATCTCAATCCAATTCACGGTGACGGCGATATTTACGGCCTTTTTCCTGTCGCGCACGGTGTCTGACCTGTGGCGCATGGTTTTGTCGCCCTACCTTAGCCAGTATCGTTTGCCGCCCTTTTCCGACCGCGACGCTAAACGTCTGTATTTTTGGGCCTCCGCGCTTGCGACCTATGACATATCGGTTGTTTTGTTTTCGACCTGGGTTGCCGATTTCGGCTTGAACTACAACGTCTATGCGATGGTCTATGGCGGCCTGACCATGTTTGGTGCGCTGGGCAATGTACTGATGATCCTGTTCAACGCCCGCGCCATTTCCAACGCGATCCGTGGAGGGCGGGCACCGGATCAGGTCTCGTGGATTTCTCGTTTTATCTCATTCGCGTGGGCACCGGCGCTGATCGTTTATATCGTCTTTAGCTGGTTCAAGCTGGCGGTTGATCTGGTTCTGGAGAACGAAAACTCTCTGCCTATCGTGGCCAGCAGCTATGCGATCTTCATGTCCGTCGTCGTAGCCTATGGAGCGATGAACTACCTGCTCGAGCGGTATTTCAACCGTAATCGCCAGATGGAGGATTTGAGCGCCGAGGCTGCGGAGGAGGTAGAGCAACCGGCCGAGACCCCCGAAGCAGAGATGCGTCAACATTCGATCCTGACCTATGAGGATCTGGCCCGTCGCGTGTCGGGTATTCTGGCCTTTGTTGTCGGTCTGTATGCGTTGGTGGTGATCTGGAACCCGGACGCCAGCTGGAGCGAGGACCTGCCACTCGACCGGGCGCTGGATGTGATGGTTATTCTGTTCATCGGCTATATCCTGTTCCATTTCTTCCGTATCTGGATCGACAGCAAGATCGCCGAGGAAATCGACGATGGCGGCGAAGAGGCTGAATTGGGCGACGAGGGTGGCGAAGGTGGGCAGAGCCGTCTGGCAACGCTGCTACCGCTGTTCCGAGGCGCCATTCTGGCGGTTGTGGTGGTGACTATCGCTCTGATCGTTTTGATGGAGCTGGGCATTAACGTCAGCCCGCTCTTTGCGGGTGCTGGTGTCGTAGGTTTGGCCGTTGGTTTCGGCTCGCAAACATTGGTGCGCGACATCTTTTCAGGCGCGTTTTTCCTGATGGATGATGCGTTTCGCAAGGGGGAATATATCGACATCGGGGATGTGAAGGGAACGGTCGAGAAAATATCGGTCCGGTCTTTCCAGTTGCGACACCACCTGGGCGCGCTGAACACCATTCCCTTTGGTGAAATCAAGGTGCTGACCAACTATTCCCGCGATTGGGTGATCATGAAACTGCCGCTGCGTGTGACCTATGACACTGATGTTGAGAAGGTGCGCAAGCTGATCAAGAAGCTGGGTCAGCAATTGCTGAGCGATCCGGTGATCGGAGAAAACTTTATCCAGCCGCTGAAATCGCAGGGCGTGATCGAGATGCAGGATTCTGCGATGATCATTCGGGTCAAGTTCATGACCAAGCCGGGGGATCAGTGGCTGGTGCGCAAGAAGGTGTATCAGGAAATCCGTGAGTTGTTCGCCCGCGAAGGTATCAATTTTGCCCACCGAGAAGTCACCGTACGGCTGGCCGAAGGAAAAGACCCGGAGGACCTGACACCGAAGCAACGCGAGGCGGTGACCGGTGCGGTGCAGGCCGCGATAGACGAGGACTATTTGGACGACATCGGCCCCGGCGGAGACGACCGCTAGAGGAAGGCTCCCGCCCCTTTGGTTTGCGTCTCTGACGAGACGCCTCCCAAAGCGTTGGGCCGGGCCGCGCGTTCCGCGCGGCGGTTGGATCAGGTGGGTAGAGATGGCCAAACTGGTTGCGATGTGCCCAGCTTGGAGGCGGGCAGGGGCCACGACATCTTAGCGGACCCCACTGATAAGGCCGGGTTCAGGCGGTGGCCGTTGCCCCAGCCCGAAACTTCGATCTCGTCCGCATAATCGGACGGCGCAGCTGTGGTGATGTCGCCATCCTGTTCTGATTTCGCAAGTCGGGCCAGCAGTTCTGCGGTGCGTGCCAGCGACAGTTGGGCCAGCATGATCGAATTGCCTGATGCGGCCTCGGCCATGGCCGACAGTACGGCGGCGGCCATCAGGTAGCCTGTTGCGTGATCCAGCGCCTGAACCGGCAAGGGTGTCGGCTTTTCCGAATGAGCCCAGGTTCGCCCGGCATCAGCGATACCTGCACTCATCTGCACGAGGCTGTCAAAGCCGCGCCTGTTTGACCACGGACCCTGCCAGCCATAGGCGTTCAGAGTAACTTCAATTCGGTTTGGGGCCAACTCGTCCCGTTTGGCTTTGGTCAGGCCAAGGGCGTCCAATGCGCCGGGGCGGTAGCCGTGAACAAAAACATCGGCTTGAGCAAGCAAGTCCTGCAACACGCTCAACCCGGCAGGCGATTTCAGGTCCAGGTATGCGCAGTGCTTGCCCAGTGAGATATCGGGAATGACACCGGGTTCGTCCCATCCGGGGGGGTCTACGCGCAGAACCTCGGCCCCAAATCCTGCCAGCGTTCGAGTTGAAACGGGACCGGCCAGCACGCGGGTCAGGTCCAGAACACGTAAGCCCGCAAGCGGCTGGCTGGCCGCTGCTTCGGGGCGGTCGCGCAACTGGATCTGTCTGGGGCTGTGCCAGCCGATGAGGGGGTCGCGGGATACGGCCCGACCTTGCGGGTGGTCGAGCCATTCGGCGCGGCTGCGCATGGCTGCGGCGACACCTCCTTGGGCGACGATTGCGTTTTCCAAATCGCCAGCGGACCAGCCTTTTAGGGCTTGCGCCACGGCGTCACGATCAGCTTTGACGTCCAGTACCTTAAGTGCCGCCGCTCTGTGGTGTGGCAGGTTGGTATGAAGTCTGATCCAGCCGTCCGAGGCTTGATAATCCCCTGCAACCGCGTCCCAGAGGCTGGGCATCTCCCACCCGTCCGGTTTGAAGGAAAAACTGTACCAGAGCGAAGCCAGGCGATGATCGACCGAAACCTCGGGTGCTGTGGGGGCGAGGTTCAGGGCGGTTACCAAACGCGCCAGTTCCTGGCCGACCGCGCCAAAGCTTGCAGTTGCCAGTTCGGACACGGCAAAGGCGCTGGGCCGTGCGCCCTTTCCGGTCGGTTTGTAACTGTCCGAGGCGGGAAGGGCGGAAATCAGGGTCATTGCTGATACGGGTCCAGACTGTCGCGTAGGCCGTCACCCAGGAAGTTGAAGGCCAGCACCACGACGATGATCGGTAACATCGGGATCGCCGTCCACGGGTAAATCTCGATCGAGGCAAGGTTCTGCGCGTCATTCAGCATTACGCCCCAGCTGACCGCAGGTGCCCGTAGGCCGAGTCCAAGGAAGCTGAGCGCCGTTTCCCCAAGGATCATCGCCGGGATCGACAAGGTGGCCGACGCAATCAGGTGAGACATAAAGTTCGGCAGCAGGTGCTTACGGATCACCCGGCCCGAGCTTGCGCCCATCATCTCGGCGGCGCGGACATATTCCTCTTCGCGCAGCGACAGGAACTTGGCTCGGACGGATCGGGCAAGGCCGGGCCAGTCAAGAATGCCGAGGATGATCGAGATGATGAAAAACACCGCCACCGGGCTCCAGTTCGAGGGCACCGCGGCGGACAGAGCCAGCCACAGCGGCAGTTCGGGCAACGAACGCAGAATCTCGATCACGCGGTTGATGACCCAGTCAATCTTGCCGCCGAAATACCCGGCCATCGATCCGAATATGATCCCAAGGAAAAACGACACCGAAATGCCGATAAGGCCGACGGTGAGTGACAATTGAGCCCCGTAGAGAATGCGGCTGAACACGTCGCGGCCCAAACGGTCCGAGCCCCAGAGGAACAGTGTTGCCCCTTCGGGGGCGCAGAACAGGTGGGTGTCTGATTTGATCAGGCCCGCCAGCTTGTATTCGGACCCTTCGCAGAAGAATTTGATGGCGCGCGGGTCTTCGAGGTCGGGTACGAACTTCCACTGGAAGGTCTCAAGATCGGCCTCGGCCACGATGGGAAAGACGTGGGGACCGATGAATTTACCCTCATAGAACCAATTCACGCTTTGCGGAGGAGCATAGAGGTGCTCTCCGTTCCGTTCATTCGGGCCGTAGGGCGCAATGAACCCTGCAAAGGGCAGCATCAAATAGCAAAGTAGCAGGAAGATGCCCGAGATCAGGCCCAGCTTGTGGGTTCTGAACTTGCGCCAGACCAGCACCCAGTTGGGTGCGTCCAGATCGGCGCGCTCCAGCTGTTGCAGGGCGGCATCGGGATCGAAGGGGGCGTCGTCGACAAAGCGACCGTCGGGTCTATCGGTCATGCTTCACGCCCCTCGTATCGGATGCGCGGGTCCAGCATGACCAGCAGAATGTCAGAGATCATGGTGCCGATCAGGGTCAGCAGCGCTACGAACATCAGGATGAATGCGGACAGGAACTGGTCTTGCGTCTTCAGTGCCGTCAGCAGTGTCGGGCCGATGGTCTGCAGGCCCAGAACAACCGAGACCAAAACCGAGCCGGACACCATCGAAGGCAGCAGGTTGCCAATATCGGCCACAAATGGGTTGAATGCCACGCGCAAAGGGTATTTCGTCAGCATCCGCGACGGGGCCATGCCTTTGGCAATCGCGGTCTCCACGTAGGGTTTGCCAAGCTCGTCCAACATATTGGCGCGCAGGCGTTGCATCATGGCTGATGCACCCGATGTGCCAATAACAAAAGTCGGAACAATCAAATGAACAAGGATGGATTTCATCTTCTCCCAGCTCATGGGCTGGCCTTCGAATGAAGGATCCATCAGACCGCCGATGGGCAGGTTGAAATAACGATGGCCGTAATAGAACAGGATCAGCGCCAGCAGGAAGTTTGGGGTGGCCAGACCGAGATAGCCGACGAAAGCCGAAGTATAGTCGATCCACGTCCGCGACCGCGCGGCAGCGATGACGCCAAGGGGCAGGGCGACTGCGTAGACAAAAAGGATCGCAGCCAGATTGACCACGACCGTCAGCCACAGCGTGTCGCCTACGATCTCGGCCACGGGGCGGTCGAATTCGAAGGACCAGCCGTAGTTGCCTTGCAGTAAGCCCTCGAATCCGTGCGGGCCGGGCCAGAAGCCCATCCAGATCAGGTATTGTTCCCAGATGGGGCGGTCCAGCGCATATTCTGTTCGCAGGAACTCGGCTTTTGCCACACCGGCAGACTGTCCCGAAGCCTGCAACTCCGCGATCTGGTTGCTCAGGTAATCGCCCGGCGGCAGGTTGATGATCACAAAGATCAGAACCGACACCACCAGCAACGTCAGCAGCATCGTGAAAAAGCGATAGACTGCATAGCGCAGCATAACCATTTAGCTGCTCCTGATCAGTCGGCGAAGAAGAATTCGTCCGGCCGGTGTATGCCGAAATGCGCACCGGGCTCCCATGCCCACATGGCTTGCTCGGGCACGTTGCGCAGGCGGTTCGAGACCACCACAGGCTGAGGTGCGCCATTGAGGATTCCGATGGCAAAAAGCTGATCGGCGTGAATGTCGAGCATTTCGGTCCAGATTGCCTTTCGTTCATCGTCGGTGGTGGCAACTTCCCAATCGTGGGCCAGTTGCATCAGGCGTTCGGCTTCGGGCATGTCAGGTGCTTCGCCTACATCACCGCTGGTCTGATGGTATTGTCCCCATTTTGGCCAGGCTAGGAAAACCTGATCGGTCGGTGCCAGATAGGCAGGTGAGGTATGCGCCTGTGGGATGCCGTCGTCCCAGCCGAACCAGACCGAAGCCATAGTGTTCCCCGCAAATACTCGGTTGCGCAAAATATCCCGGTCCAGCGGGCGCATCACCAGATCGACGCCGATCTCGCGCCAGGTGTCGGTGACGATCTGCAGAGCATTCTCGACCTCTTGCCGTTCGCCTGCGGTTTCGATGATCAGCTCCATCGGGCGACCATCGGACAACATGCGGATACCGTTTTTGTCGCGCTCGGTCAGCCCTGCTTCGTCCAGCAGGGCATTCGCCTGTTCAATGTCGAACTGTGCCCAGGCTTGCGCATTTTCTTCGGAGTAAAACGGAGACGCTGGCAACACCGACATTGCGCCCGGTTGGGCCAGCTTGAAATAAAGCGCTTGATTGATCGTCTGGCGATCAATGGCCAAGGACAGGGCGCGGCGCACCCGCACATCGCGCAGAACTTCGCGCCAGCCATCATCAGCAAAGTTCAGGTTGGGATAAATCGCAATCTGCGAGGCCACGCCGGTTTTCCACAGCCGCGTTTTATATTTCCCAACCTCTTCGCCTTTTTTTAGGATTGAGGCATCACGGAACGCCAGGCCCCGCCCCTGAAGGTCGGTCTCGCCTGCGTTGGCCTTGGCGGCAACCAGACCGGGGGCGACGATCTCCATCTCGACCACGTCGATATATGGAAGCTGCACGCCATTGCTGTCGATGCGGTGGTAGTAGGGGTTACGCACGAAATTGTGCCGGATTTTCTTGCCGGAACTCGCGTTCAGCCAAGGCTGAAGCGTTGGTAGTTCGTGGTTGTCGTATTTGTACAGATTGTCCAGCTTGTTATGCAGTGCAGCCCAGCTTTTCACACGGGCGTCCTCTACGAGAAAGGCCAACTCTTCTGTGTCGGCATATACCTCGTGATACTGTTTCAAAAACGCGGCTGGTCGGTAGATAAACGGTGGGCGGGCTTGCGCCAACGATTGCAGGAAGTCGGGGTTTGGGTTTTCCCATTCATAGACGACGGTGGTCTCGTCAGGGAATGACACATTGGGCAGCGCGCCATCGACAATCAGAAAGTCTGGCGGCCCGGAAGGGCTAAGAAGCTCGTTATTCGCAACGTCTTCCCACCAGTAACGAAAATCTTCAGACGTGAAGGGCGAGCCGTCCGACCACTTATGGCCTTCGCGCAGGTTCAGGGTAAACTTGCGGTTGTCGTCTGTCTCGAAGGACTCCAACAGATCAGGCACCAACTCATAGTTTTCGTTGAACCCGACCAACCTGGCATAGCCGTAGACAACCATCTGGCGGATGTCCTTGGACCGCGTGACCATGGTCCGCAACGTACCGCCGGTTGTTCCGAATTCCCGGCCTTTTGCGGCCAGATCAACCACCAGAGGCTCGGCTGGAAGGCGATCCTGAACGGGTGGCAGGTTGCCGGCGTTTACCTCGGTGGCCCAGAATTCCCCTTCTTGAGGGGTGGGTGTGTTTGCCGTGGCGGGCAGCATCCATGCGGCGGCCAGCGTGGCGGCCAGAAACAGGGGGCGAGTGGTCTTAAACATGGCATCTTACCTTATGGCCGGGCTCCATCTCTACCAGTGAAGGTATCACGGAGTCGGTAAATCGGAAGGCGTCTTCCCAACTGTCTGGCGAACCCGCGCCCAAAGCAACCAATTTCAGGTCAATGGGTCGATTGATGTCGGGTTCTGGCTGAGCGGCAATCAGCGCCTTGGTGTAGGGGTGGCGGGGATTGTAAAAAAGGGTCTCGGGCGGGGCCTGTTCAACGACCAGACCGCGGCGCATCACGGCGACTTCGTCGGCAATACGGGCAACGACGGCGAGGTCGTGAGAGATAAAGAAATAGGACAGGTTCAGACTGTCCTGCAGGTTTTCCAGCAGGGTCAGGATTTGCTCTTGGACGGACACATCCAGCGCCGAGGTCGGCTCGTCACAGACGATCAGTTGCGGGTCCAGCATCATGGCTCTTGCGATTGACAGACGTTGCCGCTGACCGCCTGAAAAAGCGTGCGGGTAGCGTTTCAGCATATCTGCATTCAGACCAACCCGTTGCAGCATTTCAGCGGCTTTGGCCCGTTGTTCCGAAACCGAGCCGATGCGGTGAATCTCCAGCGGCTCGGTCATGGCATCCTGAATACGCATCCGGGGACTGAGCGAACTATAGGGGTCCTGAAACACCATCTGTGCCTTGCGCTGAAAGGCGGTGCGCTGGGCGCGCGTCATGTGATGGACGGTAATGGGATCTTCGGTCGCCGAGGTTCGGAACAGGACTTCACCACCGGGGTCGGGCGGTTCGGCCCCCAAAGCAATGCGCGCCGCCGTGGTTTTGCCCGAGCCGCTTTCGCCGACGATAGCCAACGTCTTGCCGCGGGCAAGATTCAAGTCAACGCCACGACAGGCATGAATCAGACGCTCACCTTGCCAACCTTTGTTAGAGCGCATGGTGTAAGTCTTGGAAACGCCCTTCATCTGTAGAATCAGGTCTTCGTCGGGCATGGGAATTCCAACTGCTTCCTTGTCAGGAATTTCAGGTGCGGCGTCAAAAAGCTGTTGCGTGTAAGGGTGCGCGGGGGCGGTCAGGATTGGGGCGGCAGCACCGGATTCCATCACCCGGCCTTTATGCATGACCACGACGTGCTCGGCCATATTGGCGACCACGCCTAAATCGTGCGTAACAAGGATCAGCGCCATGCCGGTCTCGCGCTGCAGCTCTTTGATAAGGCCCAGGACCTGCGCCTGCGTCGTCACGTCCAACGCGGTGGTCGGCTCATCCGCGATCAGCAGCTCGGGTTTGGCCACCATCGCCATGGCAATCATGGCGCGTTGGCGCATGCCGCCCGACAATTCAAACGGATAGGAATCATAAGCGCGCTGAGGGTCAGGAAAGCCCACGCGTTCGAACTGGGTCAGCACTTCCTTTCGGGCCTGCGCCTCGGACGCGCCCCGGTGCAGCCACAGAACTTCGCTGACCTGGTTGCCGATCTTGTGCAGGGGCGACAGCGACCGCATGGGCTCTTGAAAGATCATCGAGACACGATTGCCGCGAATGTCGCGCATCTGGCGCTCGGTGATCTTGGTCAAATCCTCGGTGCCTTTGGAATCACTCAGCGTAATCGTGCCGCTGCGAATCTGCGCCGTGCGCGGAAGAATCCGCAAAGCCGCCCGACATAAGATCGTCTTGCCCGACCCGGATTCGCCAACCAGCGCCAAAGTCTGACCTGCTGCGACATCGAAGTTGACGCCTTTGACAACGGGCTCTCCAGCACCAAAACCGATGCTGAGATCGCGGACAGACAACAGCGCTGTCATGCGGGCATTCCACCCGTTGGGCCGTAGGTCGGCATCGGCTTTATCAACTCCCCGTGTTTTTTGTCGCAGTTTCGCGCGGTTGGTGCTTGCTAGTCAAACCCGTTCTTAGGCTGAAATGTCGCGGATTTGTGAAACTTAGGCCAATTTACCTACACAAAGTCTTGAGGATTTGTCATCACAGACCCTGTCGACGCCAATATGTAGGTCGACTGATATCAAGGAGAGATTTCCCTGTGCCCGACGACCAAAGCCGCTTGGATCTGTTCATTGACCGCATGGTGTCGCAGCGCGCCTGTTTGGATTTCGCCATCGCCGAGACGCAGGGCATGCCAGGTCCTGTGTTCGAACTGGGTTTGGGCAATGGCCGTACCTATCACCACATGGTGCAGTACGTTAAGAACCGGCCCGTTTACGTGTTCGAACGGGCTGTGGCCTCGCACCCGGACTCGACGCCGCCCGAAGATCGGGTGATTCTGGGCGACGTGCGTGAAACCTTGCCCGCCGCATTAGAGCGCTTTGGGGCCACCGCCAGTTTGATTCATGCAGATTTGGGTGGGCACAACCGTGAAAAGAACGATGTGTTCGCCAGATTAGTCTCGCCTCTGATTGAGCCGTTGCTGGCCGAAGGTGGGCTGATGGTCTCTAGCGACCGGATGTATTTTGACGGGCTGACCGAATTGCCTTTGCCGACAGGTGCGGTTGAAGGGCGCTGTTTCATCTATCGCCGCTAAGGATTTTTGCGATGCTGTTCTACGATTGCTCTACCGCGCCCAACCCGCGCCGTGCCCGCATGTTTATCGCCGAAAAAGGGGTGGAAATTGAGACCCGCGAGGTCTCGATCGCCAAGGGCGAACAACTGAGCGACGCGTTCAAGGCAGTTAATCCAAATGCGACGGTTCCCGTTCTGGTCACCGACGAGGGTATGGTACTGACCGAGAATCTCGGAATAGCTGCCTATCTCGAGGCCCGCTTCCCAGAACCGCCTTTGATGGGGCGCACCGCGGATGAAAAAGGACTGGTCCTGATGTGGAACAGTATTGTCGAGCTGCAAGGTGGTCTGCCTATCGCCGAGACGCTGCGCAATTCGCATCCCGCCTTTGCAGACAGGGCAATTTCGGGTCCGGTGAACCACGCCCAAATCCCTGAACTCGCGCTGCGCGGCGCTGAACGCGTTGGACGTTTCTTCGATGTGCTTGAGGCGCGATTGGCGGAAAGCCCCTATATCGCGGGGTCAGAATTTACTCTGGCTGATATCTCGGCCTTTGTTTTTGTTGATTTCGCACGGGTGATCAAAAAGCGGATTCCGCAGGAAAATTCCGCAACGTTGGCGTGGTTTGAAAACGTCGGCGCCCGGCACAGCGCACAGCTTTAAATCGGTTGTTTACGCCTGATCGCAGAGTGCGGTCTGGACTGTACAGAAATGTCTAGACAGAAGTGAACAGTGGGTCTAGCGTCCTTCCCGAGTCGTCAGGGGAGGGCGGGATGAAAACTCAGTATCGCGTTGTGGTCATCGGGGGCGGCGTCGTGGGCGCCTCGGTTCTGTATCATCTGGCCAAGTTCGGTTGGACGGATGTTGTGATGCTGGAACGGCGGCGGCTTGCGTCTGGATCGTCGTGGCATGCAGCGGGCGGTATTCATGCGCTAAACGCTGACCCCAACATGGCGTCGTTGCAGGCCTACACGATCGATCTGTTGAGCGAGATCGAAAAGGAATCGGGTCAGAATATCGGTCTGCACATGACCGGCGGCCTGACTCTGGCCGGCACGCCCGAACGTTGGGAGTGGTTGCAGGCGAACTACCGTATCTTCCAGTCCATCGGCATCGACGACTGTGAGCTGCTGTCCCCGGAAGAGGCCCAGCGGCGTTGCCCGATCATGTCCACCGACGGTGTGCTTGGTGCGATGTGGGCGGACCGTGAAGGGTATATCGACACGACCGGGACAGTTCAGGCTTATGCGACCGCCGCCAAAAAACGCGGTGCGGAGTATTACGAAGAAACAAAGGTCGAGGAACTGATCCAGACCGCCGATGGCTGGCAAGTTGTGACGGATCGCGGCACGATCACCTGTGAACATGTGGTCAATGCCGCGGGTCTATGGGCCAAACAAGTTGGGCGCATGGCGGGCGTTGAGTTGCCGGTCTCTCCGCTGAAGCACCATTACCTGATCACGGATACCGTGCCTGAAGTGGCCGAAGCCGATTTCGAGATGCCAATGACCGTGGATCTCGAAGGCTTCACCTATATGCGGCAGGATCAGAAGGGCGTTCTGGTCGGTATCTACGAGATTGACCACGAACACTGGGCCATGGACGGCGCGCCGTGGACCTATGGTGAGGAGCTGTTTCAGGAACAGCTCGTCCGCATCGAGAACGAACTGACGCTGGGCTTTGAGCGATACCCCTCGATCCAGAATGTGGGCATCAAAACATGGGTCAACGGCGCGTTTACCTTCTCGCCCGACGGGAACCCTCTGGTTGGTCCGGTGCCGGGCAAACCCGGCTATTGGTCCGCTTGTGCGGTGATGGCTGGCTTCCTGCAAGGGGGCGGCGTTGGCAAGACGCTGGCCGAGTGGATGATCCATGGCGAGCCGGAGGCCGACGCTTGGCCGATGGACGTGGCACGCTATGGCGATTTTGCGCAGAACAAACGCTATATCCGCGAAACCACCGGACAGTTCTATTCCCGTCGCTTCGTGATGACCTATCCGAATGAGCAATTGCCTGCGGGACGTCCTTTGAAAATGGCACCCGCGCACGATGCGATGACCGAAGCCGGGTGCAAATGGGGTGTCAGCTGGGATCTGGAAGTGCCGCTTTACTTTGCGCCCAAAGGGTTTGAAGAGACACCGACCCTGAAACGTTCGAACGCGCATGACATTGTGGCCGAGGAATGCAAGGTGATCCGCGAAGGCGTGGGCTTACTGGACATCTCGGGCTTTTCGCGGTTCGAGGTCAGCGGCCCGAATGCCGAGATCTGGCTGGACAAGGTGATGGCTTCGAAACTGCCTGCACCGGGCCGGGCCAAGCTGGCCCCGATGTTGGGTGAGAATGGGCGGCTCAAAGGCGATCTGACCGTGCTCAACTGGGGCCACGGAACCTGGTGGATCATGGGCAGTTATTATCTGCGTGCCTGGCATATGCGCTGGTTCGACGATCACATGATCGACGGCGTCGATATTCGCGACTTGGGTGAAGAATATTGCGGTTTTGCTGTGGTCGGCCCGAAATCGCAGGCGGTGGTTGAGAAACTGGCAGAGCAGGATATCTCGGGCCTCAAGTTCATGGGCTGCGGGGATTTCGACATCGGTCTGGTCCGCGCCCGCGTCGCGCGGATGTCGGTGACAGGTGAAAAAGGCTATGAAATCAACTGCCGTTACGGCGATCACATCAAGCTGCGCCGCATGTTGCTTGAGGCCGGGGCGGATGAGGGAATTCGCGAATGCGGCTTCAACGCGATGCTTTCGACCCGATTGGAAAAAAGCTTTGGCATCTGGTCGGCGGAATTCACGCAGCTTTACACTCCGGGTATGACGGGGATGGACCGATGGATCGACTGGGACAAGGACTTCGTCGGTAAAGATGCGGCCGTAGCTGAACGAGACGGGAATGGCCCGGCGCAGGTTCAGGTCACGCTGGAAGTTGACGCTCTGGACGCGGATGCCAGCGGGTATGAGCCGATCTGGTCCGGCGAAGAGCGTGTGGGGTTCGTGACTTCGGGAGGCTATGGGCACTATACCGGCAAGTCGCTGGCGATGGCTCTGGTCAACCGCGACAAAGCCGAACCGGGCACCGAATTGACCGTGCATGTGGTTGGTGTCGAACGTCCCGCGCGGGTTGTCGCGCCGTCCCCCTACGATCCGCAGGGCAAGGTAATGAGGGGCTGAGATGATCTCACAAACATCCGAGCGTGGCCGGCGACGGCGTGGACGCGGGGTTGAGGCTGCGCCTCCGCCCCAACGCGACGTGAACTATCGCCAGCTCAGAAATCCGTTCCCGCAGATGGAAGTCTTCCCGGCGGATCAGATCGCAGACATGCACGACACCGCTCTGCGCACGCTTGAGGATCTGGGCGTCAAAGTCCTGCTGCCCGAAGCCCGCCGGATCTTTGCCGCAGGTGGCGCGCGCGTTGATGAAAGCACCGAGATGGTGTTCATCGGGCGCGACATGGTCGAGGCCGCAGTCACATCGGCCCCCAAGTCGATCAACTGTAGGGCAGGTGCGCGCCGTCGGGATTTTACGCTGGAGCTTGGCAGTCTCGTGTTCCAACCGGGGGCAGGGGCTCCGAATGCCACCGATCTGGAACGGGGTCGTCGGCCCGCGACCGGGCAGGACTATCTGGAGTTCCTGAAACTCACCCATCATTTCGACGTCTTCCAGATGATATCGCCGCAGGTCGAGCCGCAGGACGTGCCGACCCATCTGCGCCACTACTTCACTACGCAAGCGCAGATGGAGCTGACGGATAAGTTCCCGTTCTTCTTTTCGCGCGGGACGCCGCAGGTGATGGATTGCTTCGAGATGCTGTCCACCGCGCGGGGCCTGACGGATGACGATTTCCGCAGCAATGCGCATTGCTACACGATCATCAACACCAATAGCCCCCGCACGTTGGATATCCCAATGGCGCAGGGCCTGATCGACTTTGCGCGCCATGGCCAGATGTCGATCATTACGCCCTTTACTCTGATGGGGGCGATGGCCCCGATCACCGTGGCCGGGGCGATCACGTTGTCCCATGCCGAGGCGCTGGCCGCTTTGACCCTGACTCAGCTGACCAACCCCGGCGCGCCGGTCTGCTATGGCACCTTCACCAGCAATGTGGACATGAAGTCTGGCGCGCCTGCCTTCGGCACGCCATCCCACTTTCAGGCGTCGCTGGCGGCCGGGCAGTTGGCGCGGCATCTGGGTTTGCCGTGGCGTTCGGCGGCGGGGTCTGCTTCGAATATCAACGACGTGCAAGCGGCGAATGAGAACCAGTTCGGCTTGTGGGGTTGCCTGTTGGCAGGGGCGACGGTGATCATCCACTCGGCCGGATGGCTTGAGGGCGGGTTGACGGTATCCTTCGAAAAACTGGTCTGCGATGCCGAGGTACTGAACATGGTGGCCGAGCTTTGCGCGGGCGCACAGGCGGGAACGGCCGAGATTGGTTTTGACGCCGCCCTGCGCGAGGTCGAACCAAGCGGGCACTTCTTTGCCTCCAGCCAGACGATGGAGCGGTATAACACCGAGTTCTACCAACCGCATGTCCACGATTATGCCAATTTCGGCACTTGGACCGAACGCGGATCGGTCGATGCCAACCACCGCGCGACCGGTGTTTGGAAAAGCATTCTGCACGATTTCAAAGCGCCTGTCGTGGATACTGATCGACTGGGTGCCTTGCAGGACTTTATCGCGCGTCGTACTGCCGAAGGCGGCGCACCGCCGGAGAGTTGAATGAACACCAAACCGATCCTGCACCGGGACGACCCAAAGGCCGAACCTCTGGTGGGCAACATCAAGGTCACGCGTGACGACTGGCTGAACGTGGCGATGGATGTGCTGATCTCAGATGGGGTGGACCACATCAAAGTTCTTAATCTGGCCGAACGGATGGCCGTGTCACGGTCGTCTTTTTACTGGTACTTCAAGTCGCGGCAAGAGTTGCTGGATGCGCTTCTCGCCCGTTGGCAGGCGACCAACACGGCGGCTTTGGTCGCGCAGGCCAAGGCACCGGCTGAGACCATTACCGGGGCGGTCTGCAACGTGCATCGCTGTGTGGTGAACACCGACCTGTTCGACACGGCGCTGGACTTTGCCATACGGGACTGGGCACGCAAGTCGGGCAAGGTGCGGCGTGCGCTGGACCAATCCGACGCCCGGCGGCTTGAGGCACTGCACGCCATGTTCGCGCGGTATGGGTATTCAGACGTTGAGGCCGAGACCCGCGCCCGCGTGTTGTATTACATGCAGATCGGATACGATTTGGCGCAACTGAACGAACCAATGGAAACGCGGCTGTCGATGGCACCGCACTACCTTTATGTCTTTACCGGTGTCGAACCACGACCCGAGGAAGTCGAAGAATTCAGCGCGTATTCAAAGCGCTATTGGGAGGGAGACACAGAATGAGCCAACCAGACGCAATCATCATCGGTACTGGCGTCATCGGCGCCGCCATCGCATTCGAAATGGCCAAGTCGGGCTGGAAAACGCTGTCGTTAGACCGCAATGCGCAGGTCGGCCATGGCTCGACCGCCGGGTCCTGCGCGATCATTCGCATGCACTATTCGACATTCGATGGCACCGCCTTTGCGTGGGAAGGCTATCACTATTGGCGGGACTGGGCCGAATATCTGGGGCTGCCCGCAGATGCCAATCTGGCGCAGTTCCGTGAGACGGGGTGTCTGGTGATGAAGACGGACGCCAACGGGATGCTGGAAAAGCACATGAGCAACAGTGCCGATCTGGATTGCCCGTTCGAGGAGTGGTCGCCTGAGAAAATCACTGAACGGCTGCCGGTTTATTCGCTAGACAGCTTCACTCCGCCCAAGCGTATGGACGACCCGGAATTCGGCCAACCCAACGGTCGCAAGATGCAAGGCGGCGTATTCTGGCCGCAGGCGGGCTATGTCACCGACCCGGCCCTGTCGGCGCAGAACCTGATGGACGCCGCCAAACAGCACGGGGCCGAGGTGCGCACCGGGGCCGAGGTGGTTGAAATCCTGACCGAAGATGGTCGCGTGGCCGGAGTAAAGTTGGCTTCGGGCGAGGAGGTCCGAGCCAAGGTCGTGGTGAACGTGGCCGGGCCAGGCTCGGCCATCATCAACAAAATGGCGGGTG
The DNA here is from genome assembly GCF_056542865.1 of Ruegeria sp. AA6. Taxonomy (NCBI): domain Bacteria; kingdom Pseudomonadati; phylum Pseudomonadota; class Alphaproteobacteria; order Rhodobacterales; family Roseobacteraceae; genus Ruegeria; species Ruegeria sp. AA6. The sequence goes on along the minus strand of NZ_JBQGAN010000003.1, from coordinate 237,613 downwards.
TGCTGGACGACATGACCATCGAAACCCGCCCCCTGCGGCAGGAGGTGGTGCATGTGCCCGCACCCGAGGGGTTCGACTTTGAAAACGATGGCACCATCGTGTCGGACAGCGATATCGCCTGTTACTGCCGCCCTGAACATGGCAACCACATCCTTGTTGGCTCGGAAGACCCGGAATGCGACCCGCATCAGTGGTGTGAGGATGACGTCCACTACAACCACGACTTCACCGATCAGTGGACCACGCAGGCGATGCGCTATGCGCAACGCGTGCCCAGCCTAGGCATTCCGTCGAAGACGCGCGGGGTAGTCGACCTGTATGATGCCTCAACCGACTGGATTCCGATTTATGACAAATCCAGCCTGCCGGGGTTCTACATGGCCTGCGGCACCAGCGGGAACCAGTACAAGAACGCTCCAATCGCGGGCAAGATGATGACGGCGCTGATCGACTATTGCGAAAACGGGGCTGATCACGACGCACAGCCGTTGCAGTTCGAACTGCCCTACATCAAGCGCTTGATCGACGTTGGCTTCTATTCCCGCAAACGCCCGATCAATGAAGAGAGCAGTTTCTCGGTTCTGGGCTAGCCAGAAGGACAAAAGGCTCTACTCTTCCTGGGAACCACGTGAAGGGCCCAGGATGACCGAGCCAACGAACCGAGTTCTGATATTAGGGAGCGCGCCAAGCGCCGTGGCTGCGCGAGCATGGCCCCGCGATGCCTTTACGCACATCGTGGTGATCAACAACGCGTGGCGCATCCGGCCAGATTGGGACGTATTGATTCACCCCGAGGATTTCCCGGTTGAAAAGCAACCGGGCAGTATCGGCCCTCATCAGCGGATCGTAACCGCGCAGGACTACGTTCCGGCCCAGAACGAATTTGGCGGGTTTGTATATGCCGGGGGCACGATGGCTTTTACCGCGGGCTATTGGGCGCTTTCCGCGTTAAAGCCCGCAGTTTTGGCGTTTTTCGGTTGTGACATGATCTATCCGGGAAACGGAAAAACTCATTTCTACGGAACCGGAGAGCCCGATCCCCTACGCGCGGATATCTCTCTGCGCTCACTTGAGGCCAAGTCCGCGCGTCTTGCAATGTTTGGTGCGTCGCAGGGCTGCCGGGTTGTCCGACTGTCGCATGGGGAAAGTCGGTTGCTGTTTCCATCCGCCACGATGGATGATGTGTCGGCGGTGAAGTTGCCGGACACTGCTGCCATGGCAACCGTACTGCAGGTGGAAAAAGATTTGGGATACGTTGTGCCTTCGGGCCGCTATTGGGAGGTCGCAGACAGATTTGATGAGGCAAAACTAGACGCAGTCGACCGACAATGGCTGGAGGCTTACCAGCCATATGTTTTTAAGCATGTTGCGTAAGGGAATTTGGTTGGTCAGACGGCGAATTTCACCCAAGCCCAGACCATCGCGATATAGGTCAGGTTGTGCATCAACTGGTCCAATCCAGCTGCGCGCCAGAAAGCGGCCTGCGTCGGCATCAGTTGCTTCTTGTCGGAATAGCTTGCTTTGGCAAAATCGATGTTGAAATGCACGATCCATTCCAGGGCGGCGATGATAAGAATGAACGACCACGGCGCTCCGAACAGAAGAAACACGACAACCGAGCCGACAACATGCACACCCGCATGTTGCGCGCGGCCCCAGTGAAAATACTCACCACGACCGGACAACATTTTGGGGGTTTGAAGGTAGAAGTCAGCAAACATATGTTTGATCTGCAATAAGCAGAGCATCAAAAACACTGCGCCTAAATTGGCAGTCAAAGTGTTCCTCCCGATATCGTCCGATATAAATTCTAGGCGCTAAACCGTTACGGCGCAAATGAACTTGTTCACACATGGCGGAATAATGTTCAAATTGGAAACCATTTGCGTCATTGGTGGCGATTGCGGTAAATTCAAAGTGTTGGATATGCGGCACTTTCGGTCAGATCGGATCGGTGATCCAAAATAGGGGCAGCTTCAATAGAACGTTCGATTTTCCGTTTCATTTGGAAATACTCAAAACGTGATCAACTGATCTTGTTGGCCGTGACGTCTACTTTGTTCCCGTTGCTGTATCTGACGCTGGAGCTGCCCAAGCGCATCATCAACGATGCGATCGGTGCAGCCAATCCTGTCGTGGACGTGCTTGGGTATCAACTGTCGCAGACAAATTTCCTGATCATTCTTTGCTGTGCATTTCTTGTGGCGGTTTTGGCGCACGGATTGATGAAGATGCGCATCAACACCATGAAAGGCGTGCTGAGCGAACGCATGCTGCGCCGGTTTCGGTATCAGCTGATCAACCGCGCCCTTCGCTTTCCCCAACCCTATTTCGAACGGGTCAGCCAGGGCGAGATGGTGTCGATGATCACCGCCGAAAGCGAGCCTATGGGCGGGTTGATGGGCGATGCGATCAGCCAGCCTGTGCTACAGGCCGGTCAGATGATTACCATCTTGTCTTTCCTGTTCCTGCAAAGCGTTTGGTTCGGTCTGGCTGCAGTTGCGTTAATACCTCTGCAGGCCTGGCTGATTCCCAAGCTGCAGCGACAGATCAACCTTCTGAACAAGAAACGCATTCAGGAAGTCCGCGTGCTGGCAGCCCAGATTGGCGAGAACGCTGCAGGCGCTTCGACGCTGCGCGGCAATGGTGGCTGGCGTTATCGCCGGGCGATGATCTCGGAACAGTTGGGGCGGCTGTTCGGCATCCGATTCGAGATCTACCAGAAGAAATTCTTCATGAAGTTCATCAACAACTTCATCTCGCAGTTGACGCCCTTCATGTTTTATTTGGTCGGCGGCCTTCTGGTGCTGCAGGGATCGGTTTCGCTTGGCGCGCTGGTTGCGGCGCTTGCGGCGTACAAGGATCTGAGTTCGCCTTGGAAAGAGCTTCTGACTTACTACAACCAGACTCAGGACATGTCGCTGCGCTGGGATGTGGTGATTGAACGTTTTGCACCGCCGGGAATGCCGGATGAAAAGCTGTTTGAAGGTGAGCCCGAGACAACACCGCGTCTGAATGGTGATATCGTTCTGGATCGGGTCTCGGTCCGGGATATGGACGGCAATCAGGTGCTGGATGATCTGAACCTCACCTTCACTGGTGGACAAACCATCGGGATTGCCGCCCCCAGCGAAGAGGACCGACGCGCGGTGGGGGAATTGCTGACACGGGAGATTCTGCCCAGTTCGGGTCGGGTCGAGGTGGGCGATGAAAACCTGTCGACCCTGCACCAAAGCGTCGTGGCCGCACGCATCGGCTATGCCTCATCGCGCCCCGTGATGTTTCAGGGCACGTTGGGCGACAACGTCATGATGCCGATGCGCCAGAGGCCGCTGACGACCCAAAGCGACGACCCCGACTTTGCCGAAACACAGCGCGCGGGCAACAGTTCCGATCCGTACAATGCAGACTGGCTGGATCCATCCTTGGCAGGATTGGACAGCCCCGAGGCGTTGCGGGATTGGTGGCTGCACCTGATCGACGGAATGGGATCGGGGGCCGCTTTGTTCCAGCGCGGATCGGATCAGGTATTCGTCGCCGCCGAACACCCGGAACTGGCACAGAAACTGGTTGAATTGCGCCCTCTGGTGCAACAGGCAGTGCAAAAGGCAGGTTTAGATCAGCAGGCGCTGGTCTTTGACTGGTGTTCATATAATTCGGCATTGCCTGTCGCCGAGAACCTGCTGTTCGCGACCCCGCGGGTTCCGGTAACGCAGGAACTGCTGGCCCGCCAGACTGTTTTCCTGGGACAGTTGCGCGAATTGGGGCTGGACAAAACGCTGGTCAGTCTGACCCGGGATGTGATTGAGATGCTGCGCCAGATCTTTGGTCTGGATGGCACTGACCATCCGCTGTTCCGTAAGCTTGGGCTTGAGGCCAAAACCTACGAGACTGCGCTTGAGCTTGTCGAGAAAACCCGCAACGAGGGCGTTTCCGGCTTGGATGACGAAAAGCTGGCGAACCTATTGGCTGTGCCGTTTGTGATTTCGGCCGAGCAGATCGGTCCGGCCTTTACCGATGAGCTTAAGAACCGCATCCTAGAACTGCGCCATAGCCATTCGGAAAAGCTTTTGGAGCGGCTGCAGGATGTCTTTTTACCCCTGCACAAAGACGCTTTCGCGCCTGGACTGACGGTGATGGAGAATGCCCTGTTCGGCAAGGTCAGCCAGATCGGCGGCGGCCGCTCGGACGAGGCGCGCAAGTTGATTGTTGATGTTCTGGACGAAAACGGCGCGCGCCCGCTTGTGGTTGAGCTGATTTATGATGTGCCTGTGGCCATTGGTGGACAAAACCTGCCTGCAGTTTTTGCCGAGCCACTGGCCTTTACCCGGGCAACGATCAAGAAGCCGGATATCCTGATTCTGGAAGATGCGCTGGCCAGTTACGACATGGCGACCAAGGTGGCCGTCTACAAAAACCTGCGGCAGTTGCTGCCGGATACGACGGTCATCTACCTGAACGACCAATTCGACAATCCGGATGTATTCGACATGTACGTCGAAATTCGGCAAGGTCGTGTGGTTTCGGACGAAGGGGATGCCAAGGTGGAAGAAGACAGCGCCGCCTCAGCCGACCTGGCGCGGAAGCTGCGCGCGTTGGAGCAGACACCGCTGTTTTCCGGTCTCGACCGTCGGCAGCTGCGCCTGCTGGCCTTTGGCGCGCGCTGGTATGATGCCAAGCCGGGTGGAGTCGTATTCCTGAAGGACGACCAGCCCACCGACGGCGCCTATGTCGTTCTTGAAGGCGAGGCTGGTTTGTACCTGCCGCAGTTGGAAGGCCCCGATCAGTTGATCGCCAAGGTTGGGCCGGGGGCGTTGGTTGGTGAACTGGGCTTGATCCGCAAAGAACCCCGTGCGTTGAGCATGATTGCCGAGACGGAACTGTCCTGCCTGCGGATCGGTGAGGAAGAATTCCTGGCCGTGGTTGAAAACGATGCCGCGACCGCGTTCAAGCTGATGCAGGTGATTGCGGGCTACGTCTCGAACTAAGTGTCAGGTTTACAGAACAGGTCATACAGCAGGCCGATGACCTGCGCTGTATTTCCATCCTGAAGCGAGTAGTAGATCGTCTTGCCGTCACGGCGAGTCGAAACCAGACGTTCCTGCCGCAACCGTGCCAGCATCTGACTTACTGCTGCCTGCCGGATTTGCAGCAAGTCCTCAAGCTGACCAACCGATTTCTCACCTTCGCCAAGATGGCAGAGGATCATCAGCCGCCCTTCATGCGCCAGCGTTTTCAAAAACGCAGCGGCCCGCGCGGCGCTTTCTTTCATGTCCGCGGGGTTCTCAGGATGGGCGTTTTTGGTCTCTTGTTCTGTGGTGCTCACACGCGGCCTGTTTCGCTATGGGGTTGGACCAATATGCCCCAATTAGTGTTACATTGTCACCCCTCGGTTGCTGGCGCGCCGCCCTGAAAGGCGTTTCCGTTGACATAATCACAGGGTTCTTCCTGCATTTGCAGGTGCAGACCGTCACCCGAGTAGGGGTGTGCGCGGGCCAGTTCTTCGTCAACCTCAATCCCCAGACCGGGTGCCGTTGGCGCGGTCACAAAGCCCTGATCCACACGCAGTGAACCCTTGATCAGTTGGTCGTGGAACGGTGTCTCGATGGTCTCTAGCAGCAGCAGGTTCGGGATCGACGCGGCCAGATGAATATTGGCCGCCCATTCGACCGGCCCAGCGTAAAGATGCGGTGCCATCTGTGCGTTGAAGACCTCGGCCATGGCGGCGACCTTTTTCATCTCCCAAATGCCACCGGCGCGGCCCAGCGCGGGTTGCAAAATCTCGGCGGCCCCTGCGCGTAAGACAGCACCGAATTCGGCCTTGGTGGTCATGCGTTCCCCTGTCGCCACAGGGATACGGACATTTTGGGCGACGCGGGCCATGTCTTCGATCATGTCTGGCGGCGTTGGTTCTTCGAACCAAAGCGGGGAATAAGGTTCCAGCGCCTGACCCAACCTGATCGCCCCTGCAGTATTGAACTGGCCATGCGTGCCGAACAGCAGATCAGCCTTGTCGCCTACAGCCTCGCGAATGGCTTTGCAGAAGGCCACGGACATTGAGATATCGGACATCGCGGGCATATGCCCGCCACGGATGGTGTATGGTCCAGCCGGATCAAATTTGACCGCTGTAAACCCGCGCCGGACCATCTCGGCCGCGCATTCACCGGCCTGTTCGGGTGAGGTCCAGAAATCGGTCAGATTATGCTGCGGCAGGGGGTACAGGTAGGTATAGGCGCGAATCCGCTCGTTCATCAGCCCGCCCAGCAGCGCATAGACGGGGCGGTCGCGGTCTTTGCCCAGAATGTCCCAGCACGCGATCTCGAGCCCCGAGAACGCACCCATCACTGTCAGGTCCGGGCGTTGGGTAAAACCGCTGGAATAGGCGCGGCGGAACATCAACTCGATATTCTCGGGGTTTTCGCCCAACATGTGCCGCTCGAAGACGTCACGGATCACGTGCTGCATGGCCTCGGGGCCGACCGAAGAGGCATAGCATTCGCCCCAACCGGTGATCCCGGTATCGGTCGTGACTTTCACCAAGATCCAATAGCGCCCGCCCCAACCTGGTGCGGGCGGAGCGGTGACGATGATGTCGAGGTCCTGCAGTTTCATACTATGCCCTCTCTGATCCGTCTCTGTCGAACAGGATCACATTGCGTTTGGCCGATCCGGTCTTGGTGTCCTCAATGGCCTCGTTGATCTGATCCAGCGACCAGCGGCCCGAGATCAACTCGTCCAGCTTCAACCGCCCCTGTTCATACAGGTCGATCATCCATGGGATATCGCGCTGGATGACCACATCACCCATTTTCGAGCCGACCACGCCCTGACCCAACGCGGCCAAAACTACGGGTTCGTAAGTGGACATGTCACCTGAATGCGGCATCCCGATCATGATCGCTTTGCCGCCCCGGCCCAGATAGCGGGGGGCCTGATCATAGGCCGGAATCGCGCCGACAGTAATCAGAACAGCGTCTGCACCGCGTCCGCCAAGAGCTTTGAAAGCGGCTTTCCAGGGCTCTTTGAGGTTGGCCAGAACGCCGTGCGTCGCGCCGAATTCCTTGGCGATTTCCAGCTTTTCTTCGGTCATGTCGACGGCAACGATCCGACGAGCCCCTGCAAGACGAGCGCCTTGAATGGCGTTTAGCCCAACTCCACCCGCGCCGATGACAACCACGTCCTGACCAGGCCGCAGTTTTGCTGCGTTCACCGCCGCGCCAACCCCGGTGATGACACCGCAGGACAAAAGGCTGGCGACATCTTTCGGCATGGTTTCCGGGATTTTCACGATCTGCCGATGGCTGACCACGACCTTTTCGGCAAAGGCGCCGCACGCCATGGCCTGTTCCAGCGGCCCGCCGTCCGCCGTGCGCAGCGGACCGTTAACCGTGTCATAGGGCGTTTCGCATATTGTTGGTTGCCCTCCGGCACAGGATGGGCAGGACCCGCAGGCACGGATCAGAGTGACAACAACGGTATTACCAACCTCGAAGTCTCCGACTGCACCACCGGTTGCCGTGATCGCCCCGGCGGCCTCGTGCCCGTAGACGGCAGGCAAATACCCGCCCCACGCGCCGCTTGCATAGGTGATGTCCGAATGACAGATGGCCACTGCATCCAGCGTGACTTCGACTTCACCCGCGGCGGGTGGCGCAATTTGAATATCCTCGATGACCAGAGGTTCATTGAACGCCCGGCAGACGGCGGCTTTGATGGTTTGCATTTTGTCCCTCACTCCCTTTCGCTCACGGTGGCGCGGGAAAATCCATGTCGCAAGACAGAAACCGTCATTGGCGCGTCGTTGTTACGCCACGACAGGGCGAGATCGCAAAAACATGACGAACCCGACCAGCATCAAAACCAGGGCCAGCAGGAACGGAGCGCCGGGCAAGTAGAAAGCTGTGTCGGGCTTGATGAATTGCGCGAACACGCAGGTCATCACCAGCGGTGAGATCACCATCGACAAGGCATGCAGCGAGGTAAGCACACCCTGCAACTCTCCTTGCTGCGAATCCGGGGTGGCGCGCGAGGTCAGGGCCTGCAGTGCAGGCGTTACAACAGCCCCAAGTGCAGTGATCGGGATCAGCATCAGCGCGATGAACCCATTGGTCAAAAAGGCCAACAGCAGAAAGCTGACAACCTCGAACCCCATGCCGTAGATGATTGTGACCCTTTCACCCAGATAGTGGGTTGCCGGGCGGATCAACCCGCCTTGCACGGCCGCCATGCCGATGCCGTAGACACCCAGTGACAGGCCGATCATCTGTGGTGACCAGCCGAACCGCTCGGTCGTGAAATAGGCCCAGATCGCGGGGTAGACGTAGATTGACACGGAATAGAGGAAATAGACCCAAAGCATCGGGCGGATGCCGGGCAGCGCAGCGATTGCGCGCAGTGAGTTCACCGGATTTGCCCGGCGCAAGCTGAACGGGCGGCGCGTGTCCTCGGTTACGGTTTCTGGCATCACCAACACACCCGCCAGAAAGGTCAGCGCCGAAAGAGCCGCGGCCGCCCAAAACGGAGCGCGGGTGCCGTATTCGCTCAGCAGTCCTCCGATCACGGGGCCGAGCACAAATCCGACTCCGAATGCAGCGCCCAACAGGCCAAAATTCGCAGCCTTTTCATGCGGTTTGGATACATCCGCCATGAATGCCGCAGCCGTGGCATGAGTCGCGGCGGTTATGCCGCCAACAATACGCCCCGCAAGCAGCAGCCAGATGCTGCCCGCGACTGCCATCACCACATAGTCCAGCGACATGACAAACAGCGACACCAACAAAACCACGCGCCGCCCGTAAGCATCGGATAGATTGCCCAGTATCGGTCCAAATACGAACTGCATCGCGGCAAAGGCGGTGCTCAGCACGCCGCCCCAGATTGCGGCGTCAGCCAGCGAACCGCCCTGAACTTCGACGATCAGATCGGGCATGATCGGCAGCACCAGACCGATGCCCATGGCGTCGATCATGACCGTGCCGAGAACGAAGAGAAAAGGCAGACGCATGGCAACCGTTCGTGAGTTTCCCACGGACCCTATCACGCTTGGCTCACGTGTGAAGCGCCTGTTACGTTGGGTTATGCCGCTGGTAGCTTTTGCTCCAGATCGTCAAGGATTTCGGCCAAGTGACGCGGATGCGAGAAGAACGGCGAATGAGAGCTGTTGATGGTCGCCCGTAATCCCTCGGGCGCGATATGGCTCATCTGCTCTTCGTATTCGGGCGGGATCGTATGATCATCGGTGGCGCGGATATAGGCCTTTGCCACCCGCGCGAAATTTTCGGATAGGCGCAGCGGAGTTTCCTGCGGTTTGATGGCCTGTCGGCACAGGCGCGCAAAGGCGTAAGGCAGGATTTCGGCCGCGCAATCATGGTAAAACAGGTCTTGCACCATGCTGGGCTTGACTGCGTATGACAGGCCATCCGCCGATTTTTCAACGGCATCAACAATGAGCTGACGGGGCGCGCGCCTGCGCATTTCAACCAAAGACAGCCCATCCTGCGGAACGTAGGCGCATAAATAAATTATCGCGCGCATGGCTTTCGGGTCCTTTTCCGCCGCCGCACTTGCCGGATAACCGCCCCAGGAATGCCCAACGACGATAGTTTCCGATGTCGAGGCTGATAAAACCGCATCCCGGCAGCTGTCCAGCGTGACTTCGGCAATCGGAGTTGGGTCAGAGCCGTGGCTGGGCATGTCAATTGCGCGGGCGGTATGGCCCAGTGCTTCAAGGGCAGGGATGAGATCGCGCCAACACCAGGCGCCGTGACAGGACCCGTGGACCAACAGAAAATCTGCCAAAGCCGTGCTCCTTTAAATATGCCCGATATCGGACAGGAAACCGCGCAACAGGGCTGCGTATTCCGCCGGTTGTTCAACGCAGGGCAGGTGACCGGCCCGGCGCATCAGTTCAAATTTCGAACCGGGGATGAGTTCAATTGTTTCACGCACCAGATCGGGCGGGGTCGAGCCGTCCTCGCTGCCTGCAATACCCAGCGTTGGAAGACGTAGGCCGCTGGTAGGCGTGTAGAAATCCGTGCCGGAAATCGCCGCACAGCAGCCCAGATAACCATCGACCGGTTGCCGCACCATCATGTTGCGCCAAAGAAGATGATCTGGTGAGGCGCGGAAGGTTTTGGAGAACCACCGGTCCATTGTCGCATCGGCCAACGCTTCGATGCCGCCCTGACGCACCGCATCCATTCTTTCTTGCCAGATTGACGGGATGCCGATCTTGGCGGCGGTGTTTGACAGCACCAATGCCCGAACCTGATCCATGCGCTTTACGGCCAGACCCTGTGCAATCAACCCGCCGATGGACAGGCCGACAAAAACGCAATCGCGGACTTCCAAATGATCCAGCAAAGCCTCGGCATCTCGAACCAGCGCACCCATAGAGTATGGGGAAGGCGGTTGCGATGACAGGCCGTGCCCGCGCTTGTCATAGCGGATGATCCGAAGACCTGCGGGCAAGTGGGGCAGCATCGCATCCCATAGACGCAAATCAGTGCCAAGCGAGTTGGCAAAAACAATGGGCGCGCCGTTTGGGTCACCATCAATACGATAGTGTAGCTGCACCTCTCCAAAATCTGCAATTTGCATGACTCAATCCCCTGCGGTCATACGTTAAAGTATCAGAGTGACCTAACTCTTGATCCGTGTCAGGTCAGGAATTCCAGCGCTTTTCCAAACACTTCGGGGTCCGTATTGCCGCCAGATGCCACAACAATCACCGCGTCGCCTTCGATTTCCTCTTTCCGAAACAAAGCGGAAGCCAATGACACTGCTCCGCCCGGTTCCAGCACAATTTTCAGCCTTAAAAATGCCTGCGCCATGGCACGCATCGCTTCTTGTTCGGTGACCGACAGGCCGGGGCCGCACAGGCGTTTCAAGATCGGGAAAGTAATGTCTCCGGGCTGAGGCGTCAGGATTGCGTCACAGATGTTGCCTGCAGTGGCGTTGTTGTTCTGAATTTGCCCCGTGGCGAGTGATCGTTTGACGTCATCAAAACCTTCTGGTTCGCATGGACGCGCCCGAAGGCCGGGCGCGTGTGCTTCCAGCGCCAGCGCAATTCCCGAGGTCAGCCCGCCGCCGCCGCAGCAGACCAGAACATCGGCTTTGTCGATACCCATCGCGGTTGCCTGCCGGGCAATCTCCAACCCGGTTGTCCCCTGACCGGCAATCACCTGCGGCTCATCATAGGGGCGGATCAAGGTCAGGCCACGCTCTGCGGCCAGAGCCTGACCGATTTCTTCGCGGCTTTCGTTGGCGCGGTCGTACAAGACCACCTCAGCGCCCAGCGCGCGGGTGTTGTTGATCTTCAGTTGCGGCGCGTCCGATGGCATGACGATCACGGAAGAAATTCCGTGTTGGGCAGCGGCAAATGCCACGCCCTGTGCATGGTTTCCCGAGGAATAGGCGATTACACCACGCTGGCGGTCTGCTTCGCCAAGCGCTGAAATCGCAGACCACGCACCGCGAAACTTGAAGCTGCCGGTATGTTGCAGGCATTCAGGTTTCACCAGAACACGCCGCCCAGCCAGTTCATCCAGAAACGGAGAAGTCAGCAGCGGCGTTTCCCGCACGTGGCCCTTGAGCCGTTCGGCGGCGGCTTCGATCATTTCCGGTGTGCTCATTATATGTCCAATACCTTGCGGATCAGATCCAAAGACTGCGGTTCGTCCAGAAATGGCACGTGGCCGCGATCCGGCACTTCGACAGATATAAGGCGGGGGTGGCGATCGTGCATTTCGATCAGCGTGTCTTTGCCGAGCACGTCCGAATTTTCGCCACGAATTACACCGGTGGGGATGCCACGCAGAGCTTCGAAAAACATCCAAAGGTCCGGGGTGGCTCCGGCTGCTGCCTGATCCAGCAGCGCTGTTCGCAATGCCGGATCATAGCGCAGGGAAAGTCCGTGTTTGCTCAGTTCGAACTGGATTTCTGCCTGCTGTCGCCACCGCTCCAGCGATACGCCGGGGAAATGCTGGCTCATCATGTGCTGCAGGGCTTTTGCAGCCTCGTCATAGGTTTTCGAGACCGGCTGCTTGCCCACATATTCCATGATCTTGGCGATGCCCGAAGGCTCGATCACCGGACCCACGTCATTCAGTATCACGCCCGACAGTCGCTCGGGGTGGCTGGCGGCCAGGGCCATTGCGATCAGCCCACCGCGAGAAGTTCCAAGGATGGCAACGCGGTCCAGGCCCAAGTGATCCAACAACTCAACCGCGTCATGGGCCTCGCCGAAAATGTTGTAGTTCATGAAGTCCGGGTCATACTCTGATTCTCCTCGCCCCCGGTAATCCATCGTGATCAAACGCAAATCGGTGACATGCGGTGCCAGGAACGAAAAATCCCGGCTACATCTGGTTAGCCCAGCAAGGCACAGCAGGGGCGTCCCAGTACCGGTGTCGGTATAAAAAAGGCGCCTCTCATCAGAGGTAGTGAAAAAAGCCATTACAGTCCAGCCAGTTGAGGGATCGTGGTCAGGTCGGACAGTACATGCGCTGGTGTCCAAGGCAAGCGGTCCATTGGTTCATTTGCTCGATTAACCCATGCCGTCACGAAACCATAGCCGCTGGCACCGGCAGCATCCCAACCGTTCGAGCTGACAAACAGCACCTCATCCCGTTCGCCACCGAACCGTTGTTGCACCAGATCGTAGACCGCGGCGTGAGGTTTGAAGACACCGACGCTTTCGACCGACAACACATCGTCCAGCACATCGACAATGCCTGCCGATTGCACAGCGCCATTCAGCATTGGCAGCGATCCGTTGGAAAGAATCGCGGTTTGAAGCCCGCCGGCCTTTAAATCGGCCAGCATCTGGCGCACTTCGGGGTAGGCTTGCAATTCCCAATACAGGTCCAGCAGGCGCTGACGCATGGTCGGGTCGCCGTCCAGCCCGGTGGCCTCTAGCGCCCAGTCCAGCCCGTCTTGGGTGACGTCCCAGAAATCGGCATGGGCGTTGGTGATTGCGCGCAGCCAGGTGTATTGCAGCTGCTTCAGCCGCCAATGGTTGGCCAGCTCCGGCCATTTCTGCTGCAAGTTTTCAAAACCGGGCTCAGCCGCCACCTGTCTTGCGGCGGCGGCAACGTCGAACAATGTGCCGTAGGCATCGAATACGCATGTGGTGATCGGCATCAGGTCCCCTCCCTTGATCGAGCGCAGGGTGGCACAACGGCGGAAAGTGCAAAAGAGGGGAAGGGTTTACAATACCGTGTTACCCCCTAGGGTTGGCCGCTCATTTTCCTAACGGCCGGAGGCCACCCATGACCGAGATCAAGCAAGGCGACACGGTTCGCATCCATTACACGGGAACGCTGCTGGACGGCAACGTCTTTGACAGTTCCGACGGGCGCGATCCGCTGGAATTCGTGGTCGGGTCCGGTCAGATTATTCCGGGGCTGGATACCGCCATGCCCGGCCTGAGCGTGGGTGAGAAAAAGCGGGTCGAGATTGCGTGCGTGGATGCCTATGGGCCAATCAACCCCGCGATGCGACAGCAGATTCCGCGTGAAGGTATCCCGGATGACGTGCCGCTGGATCCGGGAACGCAGTTGCAGATGCAAACGCCTGACGGGCAGGCTCTGCCAGTGACAGTCGTGGACGCGGATGAGGCAACTGTCACATTGGATGCAAACCACCCCTTGGCCGGTCAGGATTTGATATTTGATATTGAGGTCGTCTCGATCAATTGACCGTTTTGGTCAGAACGCCGGATCAGCCTGAAATCAGGCTGGTCCAATTGACGAAAGTTGCCCGCACGTCTGATTGCGTGAAAAACACAAACAGCATCAGTAACGTGGTCAGTGCCAGCAGCGCGATCCGGCCGCGTTGACCCAAAAAGCCTTGTTTGCGCCGGGAAACCCGCGAGTTGTTCGCAACGATATGTTCTGCTTTGCTCATGCGGCTATCCATGCCCGCGAAAGATGGTTAAATCTTGGCGCGGACAGGGAAAGATCAGGTCACATGTGATCGGGTTGCGGCATACCCAGTACGTGGAACCCGCCATCGACACGAATGATCTCGCCCGAGGTGCAGGCCCCGGCGTCAGAAGTCAGATAAACAGCTGTTCCGCCGACCGCCTCGAGCGTTGCATTCGAGCGCATCGGCGCGTTCTGATCGCAGAACTTATAGGTCTTGCGTGCGCCGCCGATCGCCGCGCCTGCCAGCGTTTTCATCGGGCCGGGCGAGATGGCGTTCACGCGGATACCTTCAGGGCCCAGATCGTTGGCCAGATAGCGCGTCGCCGATTCCAACGCGGCCTTGGCAACACCCATCACGTTGTAGTTCGGCACCACGCGGTTCGAACCCTGATATGTCAGAGTGATCAGCGAGCCGCCATTGTCCTTCATCAGAGGATAGGCGCGGCGCGCAACCTCGATAAAAGAATAGGCCGAGACATCCATCGAGTGTTTGAAGTTTGCACGCGTGGTGTTCAGGAACCGGCCCGTCAGTTCGGACTTGTCCGAATAGGCGATAGCGTGAACGACAAAGTCAATTGTTGGCCAACGTTCGCCCAATTCACCGAACGCGCGGTCCAGCGATTCGTCGTCGGTGACATCTGCATCGACCATGAAATCGCTACCCAGACTTTGTGCCAGCGGCTCAAGCCGTTTGCCGAATGCCTCACCCTGATAGGTAAAGGCCAGTTCCGCGCCTGCCTCATGCATGGCCTTGGCAATGCCCCACGCAATCGACCTGTCATTTGCCACGCCCATGATCAGGCCGCGCTTGCCCTTGAGAAGTTCCGACATCGTATTCACCCGTTATACTTGGACAGAACCATGGAGCCGTTTGTGCCACCAAAGCCGAAGCTGTTGGTCATCACGCTGTCCAAGCCTGCGTTTTCAACTACTTGAGTAGCAATTTCACCGGGCAGGATGCCTTCGGCTAGTGTGTCGACGTTGATCGACGGAGTAATAAAGTCATTGTCCAGCATCAGCAGGCAGAAGATCGCTTCGAGCGCGCCAGCCGCGCCCTGCGCATGGCCTGTCATCGACTTGGTCGATGAGATCGGAGGAACGCTGCCTTCGCCGAAGATGCGGCGCACAGCCTCGACCTCACCCACATCACCGACCGGGGTCGAGGTGCCGTGGGCGTTGATATAGCCGACCTTGCGGCCTTCTGGCACGGTCGACAGCGCAAGACGCATGGCGCGCTCACCGCCTTCGCCCGAGGGGGCCACCATGTCATGACCGTCCGAGGTGGCGGCATATCCGGTGACCTCAGCGTAAATCTTGGCGCCGCGCGCTAGCGCGTGATCCAGATCCTCCAGTACGACGATACCGCCACCGCCCGAGATCACGAACCCGTCGCGATCCTGATCAAACGCGCGAGAGGCTTTCTCGGGCGTGTCGTTATATTTCGACGACATCGCGCCCATCGCGTCGAACAGGCAGGACAGGGTCCAGTCCAGTTCCTCGCCACCGCCAGCGAACATCACGTCCTGTTTGCCCAGCATGATCTGTTCCGCCGCGTTGCCGATGCAATGCAGCGAGGTCGAACAGGCCGAGGTGATCGAGTAGTTGATGCCCTTGATCTTGAATGCAGTCGCAAGGTTCGCGGAAATCGTCGAGCACATGCATTTTGGAACCGCAAACGGGCCAATCCGCTTGGTCGCGCCGGTTTTTAGTACGGTCTGATGCGCTGTCAGCATTGCGCTGGTCGACGGGCCACCTGACCCGGCAACCAGACCGGTGCGCGGGTTCTGAACCTGATCCTCGGTCAGGCCGGAATCAGCAATGGCCTGGTTCATGGCGATATGGGCATAGGCTGCGCCGGGCCCCATGAAACGCAGGGTGCGCTTGTCCACATGCTCGGCCACGTCAATTTTCAGCGATCCGGCGATCTGGCTGCGAAAGCCATGCTCGACCATCTGCTCATTGGCCTCGATGCCGGATTTGCCTGCTTTGAGCGAGGCGAGAACCTCTTCGGCATTGTTCCCGATTGAGGAAACAATCCCCAGACCGGTGACGACGACGCGACGCATATGCGTACTCCTGTGTTCCGTTCCCTATTGCATGTCGTCAGCTAGGATCAGCTTTCCGACAATGCAACCTTCATATCCTTGACCTGATAGATCACTTCGCCATCCGCTTCGACACGGCCATCGGCCACGCCCATTGTCAGACGGCGGGTCTGAACAGCCTTGGTAAAATTGACATAATATTTCAGCATCTTGCGGTCGGGGCGGACCATGCCGGTCAGTTTGACTTCACCGACTCCCAACGCATAGCCCCGTCCTTGCCAGCCGCGCCAACCCAGGTTGAAACCGGTCAGCTGCCACAGACCATCCAGACCCAGACATCCGGGCATAATCGGGTTGCCGGGGAAATGGCAGTCAAAGAACCACAGGTCCGGGGTGATGTCGAATTCGGCAATCACATGACCCTTGCCATGTTCACCGCCATCGCCGGAAATCTCGGTTATGCGGTCCATCATCAGCATCGGCGGAGCAGGCAGCTGCGCGTTGCCGGGGCCAAATAATTCGCCACGGGCGCATTTCAGCAGATCGTCTTTGTCAAAGCTGCTCGGGAATTGGGCCATTCTGCCGCCTCTCCTGCCAGGGGTCCGTTTATCTAATCTGGCCTCACCTAGCACCCGTATGCAAGGTCCTGCAAGAGCGGTCGCCCACATCATGTTGTGTTCAGTGCATTCTTTGCGAATGAATTTCATTTGAAATTACCCGGGCAAGGCACTTATATATAGGTCAGCAAACCACAGGTATCGGATTCATGACGCCTCAGAGCCAGAACATCGCCACAAATTGGTTGGTTGACGCAGGACTGCGTCCGACGCGTCAGCGCGTGGCGTTGGCCGAACTGCTGGTGGGCGATGGGCGTCATCGGCATGTGACCGCAGAAAGCCTGTTTGAATCGGCCAAAGAAAACGGCGATGCCGTGTCTCTGGCCACTGTCTACAACACTCTGCGTGCCTTCTGCGAAGCAGGTGTGCTGCAGGAAATTACCGTGGACGGGTCGAAAAGCTATTTTGACACCAACACTCACGATCACCCCCATTTCTTTTGGGAGGATGAAGGCCGCCTGAGCGATGCGCCTTCGGACCAACTGGTGATTCAACGCCTGCCAGATGCACCCGACGGGGTTGAGATCGCGTCTGTAGACGTCGTCATCCGCCTTCGAAAAAAGTAATCCTATTTCGTTAGTTGGGTCAAAGCGCGCTCTGCGGTTGCAGTTTGGGCATCCGTAGGGCCCGAGCCATGCCGGGCAAGCACGACAGGTTCAGCCGCGAACGTGTCCGAAACGGGTATGCTCCGCAACTGCATACTGTCATAGCTGATATCGCTCGGGGGATTGGCATAGCTGATCGCAACGCCTTCACCATGCGCAGCAAGGCTACGCTGAATTTCCAGCGAAGCCGCCCGGTGCGCGACTTTCGGGCTTTTCCCTATCTGGCGGAACAGGCCCAATACGTGCTGTGCGGATAGACCTTCTTCGGACAAGATCAGTGGATGGTCAGCCAAATCTGTCAGCGACACGTCGCGCTGCGCGGCCAGGGAATGATCCGGAGACAGCAGGGCATGCGGCGTGCTTTCGAATAGGGTTTGTCGGCTAAAGCTGGCATCCATGCTAAGCCCATAGGTCACCGCCAGATCAATCCTGCCGTCGATCAGGCCAGCGATAAGCCCTTCGAAATTGTCTACCCTGTACGACAGTGACACGTCCGGCATCTCAGCGCGCAGCAGGCGCAGAGCGCGGGCCAATAGAAACGGCGCCAGATCGACAAAGCACCCCAACCGCAGCCGCGCCTTTCCCGCGCCGGCCTCGGTTGTGTTCTCCAGCCTCGCCGCACTGGCCAACAGCGCTTCGGCCTCTTCAATAAAACTGCGCCCTTGCGGTGTCAGTGCCATCGCCGCTCCGCGCCTGCGGGCGAACAGGGGATGGCCCAATTGCTCCTCAACCCGTGTTAGCGCATTGGACAAGGCGGGTTGCGAGACGTTCAGGTGCTGTGCGGCGGCGGACAGGCTGCCATGCCGCCCTATGGCGCAGACGTATTCGTATTGGCGCAGGGAAATATATAACATGAAGTTAAGTGTACCTTTGAAAGATATGACTTGAACAGGGGGCTTTCCCATGTGCAGATCACTCAACCCCATGGCACGGAGACGAACATGACGCACCCTCTGGTCACGCAAGAGATGATCGACACCTATCAGCAGGACGGCGTTGTCCTGATTAAGGGTCTGTTTGCCGATCACGTTGAAACCCTGCGCGAAGGCGTCGCTGCGAATATGGCCGAGCCCGGTCCGTACGCGTCTGAAAACAAAAAAGAAGGCCAGACTGGTTTGTTCTTTGACGACTACTGCAACTGGACTCGCATCCCGCAGTTCCGGGACGTTATCGAAAACTCTCCGGCGGCGGGGGTTGCTGCAGATCTGATGCAGTCGCAGAGCGTGCAGATGTTCCACGACCATGTTCTGGTCAAAGAGCCGGGCACCTCGATGGCAACCCCGTGGCATCAGGACGGGCCATATTACTTTGTCGAAGGCCAGCAGACCATTAGCTTCTGGTCACCGCTGGACCCGGTGAAACAGGCGACGCTACGTTGCGTGGCCGGATCGCATCGTTGGGAGAAAGAGGTTCTGCCGACCCGCTGGGTCAGCGAAGAAGGGTTCTTCCCGGATGAAGGCCAGTACATCCCGGTCCCCGACCCGGATGCCGAA
The DNA here is from genome assembly GCF_056542865.1 of Ruegeria sp. AA6. Lineage (NCBI taxonomy): Bacteria > Pseudomonadati > Pseudomonadota > Alphaproteobacteria > Rhodobacterales > Roseobacteraceae > Ruegeria > Ruegeria sp. AA6. Next base: position 218,922 of record NZ_JBQGAN010000003.1, on the reverse strand, counting down.
GGCATGAAGGTCGTGGAATTCGAGATGGAGCCGGGCGACGCAGTAGCGTTCAATTATCGCACGCTGCATGGCGCAAGGGGCAACCACTCTGACAGCCGGCGCCGGGCGTTTTCGCTGCGTCTGGTAGGGGATGATGCGCGCTACGTCGAACGTCCGGGCCGGACCTCACCGCCGTTTCCCGGTCATGAAATGACCCCCGGTCAGCGCCTACGTGAGGATTGGTTCCCGGTTCTGTTACGACGCTAGGGTCAGAACCATTGGCCCGGTTCGATCAGGCCAAGGTCTAGCAATTGCCCGGACGCCCACTGGAACGGCACCGAATTGCTCCAGCAGAATGTCGGGATATCAAACGTGGACCCGGCGTTGCTTTTTAACGCCTTGGCCGCGCGGAACGAGCATATGGCGGCCGTCATATTGTGATGCCAAGGGCAAGAGTAGGTGTTGTATTCCGGTTCGTTAAACGTGTGATCAGGGCGCAATTCCAAACCCTTGCGGGATTTGAATATCGCAATCCGGTCAATACGGCGTCGTTCAAAAGGAATGTGGTTCTCGAACCGCCAGCGCAGGCCGCCAGACATGTCCAGCTGCCGCTCTACCGGTTGGCCCTCGGCGTCGTGTCTGGCGTGGGCGTAGTAACCGGTGCTGTCTAGCATGGCGCGATCCGGCGCAACTCCGTTCGGGAATGCATTCAGGTCGTCCGCATACAGGTCGACAACGTGGTTTAGCATCGCGTCACGCCGTTCCTCGGCATGGAAGGCCAGCAACTCGGCAACCGTGCGGGTCTCGCAAAACGGAAAGAACAGGTATTCCGCGTTGTAGCAATAATACATCCAAATACCGGGAGCGGTCTGGACGACCCTGTTAATGGTGTCGAACACAGCTGCGCCAGGAACGCAGGTCAGCGCGACACGATGGATGCGATCTGACAACTCGGGGTCCAGCACAAAGCCCTGCGGCATGAAGACGATCACGGATTTAAAGCCGAGATGCAGGTGATGCCGGATGGTGCTGTCGACCTCGACCGTGTCTTCAGCAAAGATCAACGCGACCGGGCCTTTGGCCAGCGCGGATTTGCCTGAACTCAGGAAAACGTCGAGAGAGTCGTATTGCATGGCCTGTCGGGTTCCACTTGGCTGGAATCTGCGATCAAAATCGGGTATCCGCCTCGGCATTGCAAGCGGCGTTCGTAGGGTATAGACGACGCCGATCCCGCGAACGCAAAGGCCATACCCATGTCAGAACCCAAAAAGCTGTACATCAAAACCTATGGTTGCCAGATGAACGTCTATGACAGCGAACGCATGTCCGAGACGCTGGGCGGGCAGGGCTATGTTGAAACGCAAAGCCCAGATGACGCGGATATGATTTTGCTGAACACCTGTCATATTCGCGAAAAGGCGGCGGAAAAGGTCTATTCCGAGCTTGGCCGCTTCAAAGGTTTGAAAGCGGAAAAGCCAGACCTGAAGATTGGCGTCGCAGGGTGTGTTGCGCAGGCCGAGGGCGAAGAGATCATGCGTCGGCAACCCCTGGTCGATCTGGTTGTTGGCCCCCAGAGTTATCACCGCCTGCCCGAGATGGAGGCGAAGACCCGCACGGGCGCCAAGGCGCTGGACACGGATTTTCCCGAAGAAGACAAATTCGAGAAGTTGAAAAACCGCCCTAAGGCCAAACGTGGTCCGACGGCGTTTCTGACCGTTCAGGAAGGCTGCGATAAGTTCTGCGCCTTTTGCGTAGTGCCCTATACCCGTGGTGCCGAGGTCAGCCGCCCTGCCGATCGCATCATTCGTGAGGCTCAGGATCTGGTCGAACGCGGCGTGCGCGAGATCACTCTGCTGGGTCAGAACGTGAACGCTTATCACGGTGCGGGTCCCAACGGCGATATGACTTTGGCCGGTTTGATCTGGGAGTTGAACAAGGTCGATGGGCTGGAGCGTATCAGGTTTACGACCTCACACCCCAACGATATGGCGGACGATCTGATTGAGGCGCATGGCACCTGCGATAAACTGATGCCATATCTGCATCTGCCGGTGCAGTCGGGATCAGACCGAATCCTCAAGCGCATGAACCGCAGTCACACGGCAGAAAGCTATCTGCGCTTGATCGAGCGTATTCGCGCGGCGCGACCCGACATCGTGATGTCCGGTGACTTTATCGTCGGGTTTCCTGAAGAAACCGAAGAGGATTTCCAGGCCACGTTGGATTTGGTCGAGCAGGTCAAATACGGCTATGCCTATTCCTTTAAATATTCGACGCGCCCCGGCACTCCGGCGGCCGAGCGGCCCCAAGTTGACCCGCAAGCGGCGGATGACCGCCTACAGCGGTTGCAGGCCCTGATCACGCAGCATCAGCGGGAAATTCAGGATGCAATGGTTGGACGTAAGGTTCGCGTGCTGTTTGAAAAAACTGGCCGCTTGCCGGGGCAAATGGTCGGAAAATCCGAGTATTTGCATTCGGTTCACGTGTCCGACGCGGATGTCGCGGTTGGCGATTTGCGAGAGGTGTTGATCACCGATTCAGGGACAAATTCTCTGGCGGGCGCGTTGGTTTGATCTTCCGGGCACGTGCTGTCTGAATGCCATAGTGGGTATTAGCTTCCAAATTTAACCCTTGATTTATCCCTCAGAACTATGGTCCGAGAAAGGCTAGTTTTTTGGGGCGCTTGGATTGTGCGTCCAGATTATTCCAGATGTGTGCTGAACCGATTGCTGCGGGCTGGCACGATGGAGGGTGCGAGTGAAATTCCTAACGCAATACTTTGGATCGAATGGCCGATTTATCCTTTTGGCAGTTCTGGCCTGTTCACTTTTTTCCAGCGCAACGGTCGCAGGTAACCTCGAACAGGGCGTGACGGATCCTCCGGTCGTCAGTCCAAAACGTTTTGGCAACGACGTAAGTGCTTTCTATTTGGGCCTCAGTGGCGGCAACGCTTCGAATGGGTCGGACCGCTACGGGCTGCGTACACCGGCGGATGTGTTCGAAATCGGTGATCTGGACCTGAGCGGTGGCTATGTTGGAATTCGAGGCGGTTGGCGCGGTGTTCTTCCCGCCATTGGCGGGCGCGACTACGTGTATGGGGTCGAGTTGGGCTATGATACGGGGACGATTGATGATCGTGTCTCGACCGAGATCGGCAGTGTCACAGTCTCTGGAAGTTCCAAGGTCTCGGATATTCTCTCGATCCGGTTGCGCAATGGCCTGACCAACAAAAGCGGTTCTTTGTTGTATTTTGTTTCAGTTGGCTACGTTCAAGCTGACGTTGAAACGACCAGCGGGCTGGCCTTCGGTTCAACCTCACAACTCTTTGAAGAAAGTGACACGCGCGGCGGGTTTTCGGCCAGCATTGGTGCGGAACACAAGCTGAATGAGAATTGGTCGATTACAGGTGAATACGAATACGTGCAGTTCGATTCGCGTACCGTTGAATTTGACAACGGGTTCTCGACCAAATCCACACCTCGTTACCGGGGCCTGAGGTTCGGATTGAACTACACGTTTTGACGGCGAACCTTTCGGCAGAACGTGTCGCGCGTCGGCGGTTTTACCATCCATTGATGAATTTTTGAATCTGTGGCTTGCGCCCACCAAGAAATGTTGTCTACGCTCAGGGTGAAACGCCAAGACAGGAGAACGGATTGGCCATCGGTGCCCTTACCCCACCGCAAGATGACATGCCCCAACGTGAGGCGTTTGTTGAATTCCCTGACAACCGGTTGTTGATAGATTTGTGCGGCGAGTATGACCGCAATCTGACCGATATCGAGCAGAAGCTATCTGTCCAGATCGTGCGCCGCGGCAACCAGTTGGTTGTCATGGGTGACGAGGACGCCCAGAAACAGGCGATTGAGGTGTTACAAGCCCTTTACACTCGTCTGGAAGGCGGACGTGACGTAGAAGCCGCCGATGTCGACCGCGAACTGCGCATGGGCGGTTCGGAAACAGGAACCGGCAGCCGCGATGGCGACCAGCTTGAGATGTTCAAGGGCGGCACGGTCGAGATCAAAACACGCAAAAAGCTGGTCGAACCGCGCACCGATGCGCAGAAGGCCTATGTCCAGTCGCTGTTCAACAATGAACTGGCCTTTGGGATCGGTCCAGCGGGTACCGGTAAGACCTATCTGGCCGTGGCCGTGGGTGTGTCGATGTTTATCGGTGGGCATGTGGACCGGATCATCCTCAGCCGCCCGGCGGTCGAAGCCGGGGAAAAGCTGGGATATCTGCCCGGTGACATGAAGGACAAAGTCGACCCCTATATGCAGCCGCTTTATGACGCGCTGAACGATTTCTTGCCCGGTAAGCAGCTCGCTAAGCTGATCGAAGAAAAACGAATCGAAATCGCGCCGTTGGCCTTCATGCGCGGGCGGACGCTGGCCAATGCGTTTGTCGTGCTGGATGAGGCGCAGAACGCCACAACCATGCAGATGAAGATGTTCCTGACTCGTTTGGGTGAGGGCAGCCGCATGGTGATCACCGGCGACCGGTCTCAGGTAGATCTACCGCGCGGGGTGCAGTCTGGGTTGGCTGATGCCGAGCGTCTTTTGAAGACGATCCCGAATATCAGCTTCAATTACTTCACGTCGAAGGACGTGGTGCGTCACCCGCTTGTCGCCGCAATCATCGAAGCGTATGAGGCCGACTCAGGCCGCGAGACGGGGTGATCGTCCGGCGCTGAGGGCTTTGGGCGTGGCGAAATGAACCTTGAACTGACAATTGAAGATGCGCGCTGGCAGGGGCTGGAACCCTTGGCGATGCGCGCCGTTAAGGCGGTGTTGGATCATTGCAAGCTCGACGCAGATTTGTGCGAAATCAGTCTGTTGGCTTGCAATGACGCACGGATCGCCGAGTTGAACGCCGAATTCCGTGAAAAGCCTGCGCCTACCAACGTGCTCAGCTGGCCGGCCGAGGATTTGGCGGTCGAGCAGCCCGGCGCAATCCCGGTGTCGCCCGAGCCTGACTTTACCGGTGAAATCGCGCTGGGTGATATCGCGATTGCATACGAGACTTGTGCGCGCGAAGCGAAAGAGGCTGGAAAAAATATGGATGACCACGTCACGCATTTGATCGTTCACGGAACGTTACATTTGCTGGGATACGATCACATTCGTGACCCCGACGCCACTTTGATGGAAGGGGTTGAGGTCGCTATACTTGGCAAAATGGGTATTGATGACCCATATAACATGTAGTGAGGGCCATTTCGGCCGATAAATTGGAACAGGACAATGGGCGATACAGACGGCAGTTCTAGGGCGGCGCAGAGCGCGCAACCAGAGAACAGCGGTGAAAAAGAGAAAGCCGGATTTTTTTCTCGAATAGTGGACGCGTTCTCGCCGCAGGGCGAGGACGAGAGCCACGAGGCCAATGGGCACGAGGTCGACAAGGTGCAGCCGCGAGGCATGATCAATCTGCGGCGGATGCGCGTTGAAGACGTTGCCATTCCTACCGCCGAGATCATTTCTGTCCCTACGACCATCACAAAGGACGAATTGGCGCAGGTATTCCGCGACAGCGGTTTATCTCGAATTCCGGTGTATGAGGGCACGCTTGATACGCCTTTGGGGTTTGTTCACCTCAAGGATTTCGCGCTGACCCACGGGTTCAACGGCACGTCGTCCGAGTTTGATCTGGCCTCGATGCTGCGGACGTTGTTGTTCGTGCCGCCCTCGATGCCGATTGGTGTTCTGATGACCAAGATGCAGACCGAACGCCGTCATATGGCGCTGGTGATTGACGAATACGGCGGCGTTGACGGACTGGTTACCATCGAGGACCTGATTGAGCAGGTCGTTGGTGAAATTGCGGATGAACACGACGCGGACGAAGACCAGTTGTGGGTGCAGGACAAACCCGGCTGCTATACCGTTCAGGCCCGTGTCCCGCTGGAAGAGTTCGAGGCTGAGATAGGCCGCTCGCTGACCAGTCACGAAGACGTGGACGAGGAAGAGATCGACACGCTGGGCGGTCTGGTCTTCATGTTGTCCGGCCGGGTGCCCGCGCGGGGTGAGGTTGTCCTGCATCCCGAAGGCCCTGAGTTCGAGGTGATCGACGCAGATCCGCGGCGTATCAAACGTTTGCGTGTTATGCTCCCGGATCTCGTTGGATGAATCTTGCCCAGGGCTGGCCGTTTTGGCTGAGGTTCCTGTCGGCGGCCCTGTTGGGTGCGCTTGCGGCCTTTGGGCTGGCACCGTTTGGTGTCTGGGGCGCGGCTCTGATCGCGCTGGTGTTGCTCGCCCCGCTATTTCTGTCGGCTGAAACACGGGGCCGAGCGGCATGGATTGGTTGGGCTTTTGCCACCGGGTATTTCGCACATGGCCTCAGTTGGATCATTGAGCCGTTCTTTGTCGATGCCGAACGGCACGCCTGGATGGCCCCGTTCGCGCTGGTGTTTATGGCGGGCGGGTTGGCATTGTTCTGGGCGTTGGCGTTTTGGGTGGCACGGAGGCCGGGTGGCGGTGCAGTCGCACAGGCTGTCTTTCTGGCAGTGGCCGTGTCTTTGGCGGAATTTGCCCGCGGCTATGTTCTGACAGGTTTCCCCTGGGCGGGTTTGGCGCAGATTTGGGTTGGATCTCCGGTCGCGCAGTTGTTGTCCCTGTTCGGGCCCTATGGGCTGGGTGCGGTGACTCTGTTGTCAACCTTGCCCCTGGGTGCGGCGCTGACGCATCGCGGTGGGTTTGCGCTGCCGCTTGGCCTGACAGGTGGTGCAGTTCTTCTGGCGGCAGTCTATGCCACCACGCGCCCGACAGTCACGGAAACTGACCATGTAGTTCGGCTTATCCAGCCCAATGCGCCCCAGCACCAAAAATGGGACCCGGACTATGCGCCGCTTTTCTTTGCCCGACAGATCGAATTCACCGCCGCGCAACCTCGGCCTGATCTGATTGTTTGGCCTGAAACTTCGATACCCGCATGGCTGGGTAGTGCTCAGCCCTACCTTGATGTCGTTGCTGATGCTGCTCAGGGAGTGCCGGTGTTTCTGGGAATTCAACGTGGTGACGGGCCGCGTATATACAATTCCATGATCTACCTGAATGAGGACGGTCAGCAACAAGGGCTGTATGACAAGCACCATCTTGCGCCGTTTGGCGAATATGTGCCGTTCGGGAATCTGATGGCAATGTTTGGTATTCACGGGATGGCTACTACGGCGGGCCATGGTTTCAGTGCCGGGCCAGGGGCTGCGCTGATGGATGCGGGCAGGCTGGGTAAAGCGTTGCCGCTGATCTGTTATGAGGCCGTGTTTACTCAGGATGTTCTTTCTGCACCTGGGCGCGCGGACTTTCTGCTGCAAATCACCAATGATGCTTGGTTTGGAACCCGGTCAGGCCCCTATCAGCATTTGGCACAGGCGCAGATGCGCGCGATCGAGCAAGGTCTGCCTATGATGCGCGCGGCCAATACCGGAGTGTCGGCGATGATCGACCCTCTGGGCCGTATCACCGATGCGCTGGCGTTGGGGCAGGCGGGTTATGTGGATGCAAAGCTGCCCGCACCACTGACGCCCACGATATACGCTCGCATTGGGGATTTGCCGATCTTCGCGCTGCTGTTGGCCCTGTTTGCGCTGTTTTGGCGCAACGCATGGCGGGGGCACGTTTAATTTCGGATTGACCCTATGTTTCGGTCGGCGTATCCCCTCGCATGCCCGTCACAACGGCTTCCTGGCGTGATGGGGAAATCTTAATGGAGCACTTTCATGTCCCGACAGAACTATACTTTCACTTCGGAGTCCGTTTCCGAAGGGCACCCGGATAAGGTTTGCGACCGGATCTCGGATGCCGTCCTTGACGCATTTTTGAACGAAGAACCCGAAGCGCGAGTGGCCTGTGAAACCTTTGCCACGACTGATCGAGTGGTGATTGGCGGTGAAGTAGGTCTGTCTGATCAGGACAAGTTGCACGACTACATGGGCCGCATCGACGAAATCGCGCGCGCCTGTATCAAGGATATCGGCTACGAGCAGGACAAGTTTCACCACGAAACCGTCGAGGTTACGAACCTGTTGCACGAGCAATCCGCGCATATCGCGCAGGGTGTGGATGCGTCTGAGAACAAGGAAGAAGGTGCCGGTGACCAAGGCATCATGTTCGGCTATGCGACGACCGAAACTCCAGCGCTGATGCCTGCTCCGATCCAGTATTCCCACGCAATCCTTCGCCGTCTGGCAGAGGTGCGTAAGAATGGCTCGGAACCGGCGCTGGGCCCTGATGCCAAGTCGCAATTGTCGGTCATATATCGCGATGGCAAGCCTGTTGGTGTTAGTTCTATCGTGCTATCGACTCAGCACTTGGACGAAGCGCTGACCTCGAAAGACATCCGTGCCATCGTCGAGCCTTACATCGCCGAAACCCTTCCCGAAGGCTGGCTGACCAACGAAACAGAGTGGCACGTGAATCCCACCGGGAAATTCGTGATTGGCGGCCCGGATGGCGATGCCGGTTTGACCGGGCGCAAAATTATCGTGGACACCTATGGCGGTGCCGCGCCGCATGGCGGTGGCGCGTTCTCGGGCAAAGACCCGACTAAAGTGGACCGCTCGGCGGCATATGCCGCGCGCTATCTGGCCAAGAACGTGGTTGCCGCAGGCATGGCCGAACGCTGCACCATTCAGCTGAGCTATGCGATTGGCGTATCCAAGCCGTTGTCGATTTACGCTGACACACATGGCACTGGTCAAATTGCGGATTCTCAGATCGAAAAGGCAGTCGGTCAGGTGATGGACCTGACCCCACGCGGCATTCGCGAGCATCTGCAACTGAACAAGCCGATCTATCAGCGCACCGCTGCTTACGGCCATTTTGGCCGCGAACCGGATGCGGATGGTGGTTTCAGCTGGGAACGCACCGATCTGGCCGATGCACTGAAATCGGCAGTCTGATCTGAAATAACCCCAAGCGCGCCGAATCTGGCGCGCTTTTTCGTTGCCGCGCCGGGGTTGCAACACTGCCATCCGCGCAGTAAGGGCACCGCCATGAGTACCCAGACACCCCAACGCCCCCGCAGGAACTTCTATGGCCGCTTCAAGGGCAAGACCCTGAAGCCCAGTCAAAAGACGTATCTGAGCGAAGACCTCGACGCCCTGTCGCCGGGTGCGGTGGATTGGGAGACTAACCCCGAACGTCACCCGCTGGACCTGCAGGCGTTGTTCGGTGGCAAGGATGTTTGGCTTGAGGTCGGCTTTGGCGGTGGCGAGCATCTGGTTCATCAAGCAGCCGGCAATCCCGACATCGGCATCATCGGGGCCGAACCGTATATCAACGGCGTCGCCATGTTGCTGGGCAAGATTCGCAAGGCTGGCGTCGAGAATCTAGCCGTTCATCCCGGCGATGCGCGTGATCTGTTCGATGTACTGCCCGAGGCCAGCATCTCGCGCGCCTTTCTGTTGTACCCCGATCCGTGGCCCAAAACGCGGCACCATCGTCGTCGCTTTGTGACGCAGGAACACTTGGAGCCATTGGCCCGCGCCCTGAAGCCGGGCTCGATCTTTCGCGTGGCGACTGACATTCCCGATTATGTCCGACAGACGCTGGAAGAGGTTCCGCGTGCCGGGTTCGAATGGCTGGCTGAACGTCCCGCAGACTGGCGCGAGCCGTGGGATGACTGGATTTCCACCCGCTACGAACAAAAGGCCCTGCGTGAAGGGCGCACGCCTCATTACCTGACCTTCCGGCGCAAAGGCTGATTGCCGCTGGACCAACCGGCCCCAATTCGCTAATCCGCCTTGAACTGATAGCGAAAACAGGAGCCCCCATGTCCGGACACGGCACGCCCATCCCGATGACCTCGCATCCCTGCGGCCCGCTGACCGGCACGGCTGAGGTGCCCGGCGACAAGTCGATCTCGCATCGCTCGCTGATCCTTGGCGCAATGGCGGTCGGTGAGACCAAAATCTCGGGCCTGCTGGAAGGTGAAGATGTCCTGGACACCGCCAAGGCCATGCGGGCCTTTGGGGCCGAAGTCACCGATCATGGCAATGGCGAATGGACAGTACATGGTGTGGGTGTTGGTGGTTTCGCCGAACCCGATCAGGTGATTGACTGTGGAAACTCGGGCACCGGAGTGCGGCTGATCATGGGTGCGATGGCGACCTCTCCGATCACCGCAACATATACTGGTGATGCCAGCCTGAACAAACGTCCGATGGCGCGGGTCACCGATCCGCTGGCGCTGTTTGGAACGCAATCGGTAGGTCGCTCGGGTGGGCGCTTGCCGATGACCATCGTTGGTGCTGCTGAACCGGTTCCGGTGCGCTATGAGGTGCCGGTGCCGTCAGCTCAGGTGAAATCCGCGGTGCTGCTGGCCGGTCTGAACGCGCCGGGCAAGACCGTCGTGATCGAGAAAGAAGCCACCCGTGACCACTCGGAACGGATGCTGGCTGGCTTTGGTGCTGAAATCACCGTCGAAGATACTGATGAGGGCCGAGTGATCACCCTGACCGGTCGCCCCGAGCTGAAACCGCAAGTCCTTGCTGTGCCGCGTGACCCGTCCAGCGCGGCCTTCCCGGTCTGCGCGGCGCTGATCACGCCCGGTTCGGATGTGTTGGTGCCCGGCATCGGGCTGAACCCGACCCGCGCGGGTCTGTTTACCACGCTGCGCGAGATGGGCGCCGACCTGACATATGAGAATGAACGCGAAGAAGGCGGCGAACCCGTTGCCGATCTGCGGGCGAAATACTCGCCCAACATGAAGGGCATCAACGTACCGCCTGAACGTGCGGCTTCGATGATCGACGAATATCCGGTTTTGTCGGTGGTAGCAGCAAACGCCGCAGGCACAACGATGATGGGCGGCGTGAAAGAGTTGCGTGTTAAGGAAAGCGATCGGATCGACGCGATGGCCAGAGGTTTACGTGCCAACGGCGTGACCGTCGACGAGGGCGAGGATTGGTGGTCGGTCGAGGGGTTGGGCATCGGCAACATCCCCGGTGGCGGTACGTGCGAGAGCTTTTTGGACCACCGCATCGCTATGTCTTTCATGGTTATGGGTATGGGCGCGAAAACTCCGGTCTCTGTAGATGATGGCGGCCCCATCGCCACCTCATTCCCGATTTTCGAACCTCTGATGGCGGCATTGGGTGCCAAGGTCGAACGTACATGAGCTTTACGGTCGCTATCGACGGTCCCGCAGCGGCTGGCAAGGGAACTATATCCAAAGGGGTTGCGGCCCATTTCGGTTTTGCGCATTTGGACACGGGCCTGCTGTACCGTGCCGTTGGCCGCCGAACGTTGGATGGGATCGACCCGACTGAGGCTGCACAGGCACTGACCCCTGAAGAATTGCAGCAGGGCGATTTGCGGACGGCCGAGATTGCGCAGGCGGCCTCAAAAGTCGCTGTGATCCCCGAAGTCCGCGCGGCGTTGGTCGACTTCCAACGCGCGTTCGCTCGGCGAGAAGGTGGAGCGGTTCTGGACGGTCGCGATATCGGGACGGTGATTTGCCCCGAGGCCGAAGTAAAGCTGTTCGTAACGGCGAGCGCCGAGGTCCGGGCAGAACGTCGCTATCTGGAGCTGAGTGCCAAGGGGGCCGACGTGACGCGCGATCAGGTGTTGAATGATGTGCGCGAAAGAGACGCTCGAGACGCAGAGCGCAGCGCCGCGCCGATGAAACCCGCCGCAGATGCCGTGCTGCTGGACACTTCTGACCTGAGTATCGAGGCGGCGCTGGCTCAGGCGGTGGCTCTTATCAAAACCAGGCGCCCCGCAGCACACTAGTACCGCGGGGCAGACGCTCAGAGTTCGCCAACGGCGATAGTCTTGATCTGGGCCCATTGATCGTCGGCAGTTTTTGCCGTGCCGGTCACATCCTTCAGGAAAGCTGCGCGAGTTTCAGCGTTCAGAAACAGGTACAGTTTGCCGTCGGTGACCAGATACTGATCCGGGTCGCCGTCAAACTTCTTGCCAACCGACACGCCGAACGAACAAAACCCGCCGTGCTGCGGCAGATAAGCACCGGGGTTGACTTCGAAAGCTTCGCGATTTGCAGCGCTGGTAAAGTAGTAGGACGCTCCGTCGTAGGTGGCGGAATGTGTGGCAAAGCCTTCAACCGGATTGCCGTCATTGACCAACGCCACCAGATCTACGCCATGCGCGGCCAGCGGTGCGCCTGCTGCCGAGATACCGTTCGAGACGTTGATTTCATCTGCTGCGAAAGCCGGGGCGGCGATCAAGGGTAGGGTGGCGATCAGGGAGGTCACGATCAGAGATTTCATTGCTTTTCCTTTCATGTTCAGGATCGGGCTGACGGGGCCGCCAGCCGCTGAAACAAAGCTAGGTGGCCGTATCTGAACGAGCTATCGCAGTTAGAGCGGCATATCTTGCAGATCGTTCAAAGCTGTGGCCAAGCAGGAAATACTCCTCACCAAGCTTTGTTTGGTCAGAGTGCAAATGGGTTCCTATGGTTGACGTGTAGACTGCAGGAGAGATGCGATGATCCGACTAGCCGCAATGCTGATATTTCTGGCCGGAGGTCTGGCGGCGCAGGAAGGCGCCGAAACCGAGCCTCCGATGGATTATGAACGTCTGGGCAAGATTATCTTTGCGCTCGACCCCGAGGCACAGCCCCAAGGGCCAGGCTTTCAGCTCACTGTGTCGGACTTCCCGGTATTGGTAATTACAGACATCAGCGCTGATCGGATGCGCGCTATGGTTCCGATACGCAGCGCCGAGGGCCTGACCGCCGAAGACATGCAGCGTATGATGCAGGCGAATTTCGATACCACTTTGGATGCCCGCTATGCGATTGCCAACGGCACCTTGTGGGCCGCGTTTATCCACCCATTGTCTTTGCTGAAGAAGGATCAGCTAATCTCGGGTCTGGCGCAGACAGTAAACATCGCCAACACTTATGGCACGTTCTATTCCAGCGGAGCGGCAGAGTTCGGCGGAGGTGACAGCGGCGACCTTCAGCGCGCCCTGATCGAAGAACTTCTGAAGAAGGGCGAAGAAATCTGACCCGAGCCGGAAATGAACGCGCTTTATGTGAGGCGGCCAATGTAACAGTTTTGTTGCGGTTCCCACACAAATGCACAGATCTAAGCGGCTTTGGCCCTAGCGACGTACCGGAAACTTGGTATGCTATTTGTTCAAGCAAAAGGGGGTAGCTGCGCGAAATCCAGAAAAACTAGAAAAAGGAAGCAGCGAATACGCCCCTGAAGCCAACAGGGATGGAAAATATGAATAATCGACTGCGCAAAATCACCATTGTCGGCGGGGGAACGGCAGGGTGGATGACCGCGCTGATCCTGGACATGGTGTTTTCTCGCACTTCAGCACCCAAGGATCGCCCACAGCTTTGCCTTATTGAAAGCCCCAATATCTCGACCGTGGGCGTCGGAGAAGCCACGGTGCCACGCATGCCAGTCACGCTGCGCCAGGCGGGCATTTCCGAGCGGGACTTTTTCCGCGAAACGAACGCGTCGTTCAAACTGGGGGTAAAGTTCTGCAATTGGAACAAGGACGCCAAGGGTAATCGCATCGACTATGTGAACCCCTTTGCCCATGGTCAGATGATCGAAGGGTTAGAAGCGGCCGAGTATTTCTTGCGATTTGGAAACGGCGGGCGGGACTTCACGCAATCCGTTTCTCCGCACGATGATCTGGGCCGTTTGTGCAAAGGCGCGCGGCAATTGGGGCAGCCGGAATTCGAGCAGCGGTTTGGCTATGCCTATCATTTGGATGCAGTAAAGTTTGCAGGCATGCTGACACGGGTCTGCACACAGCGCGGCGTGGAGCATATCCGGGATGAGGTGCAGGCGGTCGAACTGGACGAACAGGGCAATGTCAGCCACCTGATGCTGGAGCGGAATGGTCGCCATGACATCGAAATGGTTATTGATTGCACCGGGTTCCGTGGGTTGATCATTAACCAGGCTCTGGGTGAGCCGTTCATGGATTATTCGGACTACCTGCCGAACGACCGCGCGATGGCGTTGCAGATCGAGCATCCAAACCCAAGGAAGATCGAAAGTCTGACACGGGCGACCGCGCTGGGCGCAGGTTGGACCTGGCGCGTGCCGCTGTTTAACCGGGTGGGCACGGGTTATGTGTTCTCGTCTGCGCACCGCACGGATGATCAGGCAGCAGATGAATATCTCAAGTGGTTGGGTGACAGCGGTAAGGGGGCGACGCCGCGCGTGATCCCGATGCGGATCGGGCGTGTCCGCAATGCCTGGGTCAAGAATTGCCTGGCAATCGGTTTGTCCGGCGGGTTCATCGAGCCTTTGGAAAGTACCGCGATCCACATGATTGATCACGCGGTACGATGGTTTGCCGAACACTTGCCCACGCGCGATATCGAGCCGCCCTTGCGGGCAAGATACAATCGGCAGATGAACAGGATGTATGATGAAGTTCTGGATTTCATCTGTCTGCACTATCGTTTGGGCAACCGCACGGACGATCAATATTGGATTGATGCGCGCACCGAGATGAAGATCCCGGATCGTTTGGCCGAGAATCTCGAACTGTGGCAGCACCGCCTGCCGATAGAGCACGATATCGAATTCGCAACGCTGTTCAATTTCCGGGTCTATCAAACCGTTCTTTTGGGCAAGCAAGTCTATGATACAGGCTACGGTACTGGCATACGTGATCGTCTGCGGCCGCTGAAAAAACCGATCTGGGCTCAGGCAATGAAGCACGCGAAAATGGACCTTGCACGCATAATTCAAGCAATGCCGGACCACAAAACGCTGCTGCGTGATATCCGTGGAGAACTGAAGCAACCAACCTTTGCAATGGCGTCGGCGATGAAACCGACTGTGGCCATGCCCGGTGTCGCGCCCGAACCCTTGGTGATTCAGAATATGCCGAATATCGCCGAAATCCAAAGCGGAAAGAAGGACTTACAATTATTCTAGGGGTTTTTCTTGCGCTCTGCGCAGGGAACATCTGAAAAGAATGAAGGGCGGGGCGATGAGTTCCGCCTTTTTCCTTCACCTATTGTGGGTCGTATGAATGTAATGTAATCACATTTAAAAAAAGTGAGGGGTGAGCAGAGTGCGTTCACGGCAGCAACAAAGCCAAAAGGCCCGTCGGAATCTGCGGAGCAGTCTCAAACGCACGCGGCGGCAGACAGCGCCAATGCAGGTCTACGATTCGCTTCCGCTGGGGCTTCGGCAATGGTTGGCCTCGGCAACCCTGCCGTGGAGCCCCGTTTCCGCTCAGAAGATCTGGAACCGGGCCGGCGGTGAGCGTAATCCAACCGCCGCACTGATGCGCTTGAATGAAATCGAGCAGGCCATGCTGCGACGCGATGCCGGGGTTTGGAGTGGCAAAACCTGAGCCGTGCCCCCGCAAAGACCTGCCGAACCTAGTAAATTAAGGGTCTTTGCCCTTGCACAGTCTACGGAATCCACCTATAGACGCGCTGTCTGAACAAGGGCGGTTAACGTCTGGATGACGTATCTGAGCAGGGCCGGGTTACCTCGGCCCTTTGTGTTTGTTTGCTCAGGTTCGTTCTGGATCACGCTGTCAGGCACCATGAAACAAGACCGGCGGAGACAACCGCTCGGCCAGCAAAAACGTATGTAAAGGAAAACAACGCCACATGGCTAACGCATCCATGGAGGAATTCGAAGCCCTCCTGAATGAAAGCTTCGAAATGGACACACCCGAAGAGGGTTCTGTTGTCAAAGGCAAGGTTCTGGCGATCGAAGCCGGCCAAGCCATCATCGACGTAGGCTACAAAATGGAAGGCCGCGTTGATCTGAAAGAATTCGCAAATCCCGGCGAAGCCCCTGAAATTGCTGTAGGCGACGAGGTCGAAGTATACCTGCGTGCCGCAGAAAACGCCCGTGGCGAAGCCGTCATCTCGCGCGAGATGGCCCGCCGTGAAGAGGCATGGGACCGTCTGGAAAAAGCATATGCCGACGACCAGCGCGTCGAAGGTGCAATCTTTGGTCGCGTCAAAGGTGGCTTCACCGTCGATCTGGGTGGCGCAGTTGCGTTCCTGCCCGGCTCGCAGGTTGATGTGCGCCCCGTGCGCGACGCTGGCCCGCTGATGGGTCTGAAGCAGCCGTTCCAGATCCTGAAAATGGACCGCCGCCGTGGCAACATCGTTGTGTCGCGCCGCGCAATCCTGGAAGAATCGCGTGCCGAACAGCGTGCCGAAGTTATCGGCAACCTGTCCGAAGGTCAGACCGTCGAGGGTGTCGTCAAGAACATCACCGAATACGGTGCATTCGTTGACCTGGGCGGCGTTGACGGCCTGCTGCACGTCACCGACATGGCATGGCGCCGTGTGAACCACCCGTCCGAAATCCTGACGATCGGCGAAACCATCAAGGTTCAGGTCATCAAGATCAACAAAGAGACCCACCGCATCAGCCTGGGCATGAAGCAGCTGCAGGAAGATCCGTGGGATCTGGTTGCTGCCAAGTACCCGCTGGGCTCGGTCCATCAGGGTCGCGTCACCAACATCACCGACTACGGCGCGTTCGTCGAGCTGGAAGCCGGTGTCGAAGGTCTGGTGCACGTGTCCGAGATGTCCTGGACCAAGAAAAACGTCCACCCCGGCAAGATCGTTTCGACCAGCCAGGAAGTCGACGTCATGGTTCTGGAAATCGACGGCGCCAAGCGTCGCGTGTCTCTGGGCCTGAAGCAGACTCAGCGCAACCCGTGGGAAGTGTTTGCAGAAACACACCCCGAGGGCACGCAGGTCGAAGGCGAAGTCAAGAACATCACCGAATTCGGTCTGTTCATCGGCCTCGAAGGCGACATCGACGGCATGGTTCACCTCAGCGACCTGTCGTGGGACGAGCGTGGCGAGGATGCCATCCAGAACTACCGCAAAGGCGATATGGTTTCGGCTGTTGTCTCGGAAGTTGACGTTGAGAAAGAGCGTATCTCGCTGTCGATCAAAGCCCTGGGCGGTGACAAGTTCGCCGAAGCCGTGGGCGGCGTGAAGCGTGGCTCGGTCATCACCGTCGAAGTGACCGCGATCGAAGATGGCGGCATCGAGGTCGAGTACGAAGGCATGAAGTCGTTCATCCGCCGTTCCGACCTGTCGCGTGACCGTGCTGACCAGCGCCCTGAGCGTTTCTCGGTCGGTGACAAGGTCGACGTTCGCGTCACCAACGTCGACAGCAAGACCCGCCGTTTGGGCCTGTCGATCAAGGCACGCGAGATCGCCGAAGAGAAAGAGGCCGTGGAACAGTACGGTTCCTCCGACTCGGGCGCGTCGCTGGGCGACATCCTGGGTGCAGCGCTGAAGTCGGGCGACTAAGCCCAGGCATCAGCCTAGCCGAATTTACGGCCCCGCGTATCTGCGCGGGGCCGTTTTTGTTGCGAATCAATATGTTCCAATTTCTGGGCTTTATTCACCTGTCGTTCACGCTTTAAGCGGGTAATTCCCGCTCACAAGCAAAAAAACGCGCGAATTCATAGGAAAATGAAGGCTTTGCACACAGAGTCGACGTTCCCCCGAACCGGGTTTGTTTCTATACTGTCCGAACAACTAGAGATGGCTAACCGGTCGCCTGGGAGGGTAACGCTCATGATCCGTTCAGAACTGATTCAGAAAATCGCCGACGAAAACCCGCATCTTTATCAACGCGACGTCGAGCGGATTGTGAATACTGTGTTCGAAGAGGTGACCGACGCGATGGCGCGCGGTGACCGTGTGGAACTGCGTGGATTTGGTGCTTTTTCGGTAAAGCAACGCGATGCTCGCGTGGGCCGCAACCCTCGCACTGGTGAGACTGTTCAGGTCGAGGAAAAATGTGTGCCGTTCTTCAAAACTGGCAAGTTGCTAAGGGACCGATTGAACGGTAAAGCCTAGGGCATGATACGCTACCTTCGATATGCTTTCCTGGCGATCCTCGGGATCGTTCTGATTTCCGTTTCACTGGCCAATCGCGAAACAGTTGAGCTGACGCTGATGCCGGAACCTTTTGCCGAGCTTGTGGGCTTTAACCTCAGCACGTCGCTGCCGCTGTTTGTGGTGGTGCTGGGCGGTGTGGTCGCCGGCCTGATCATCGGTTTCCTGTGGGAATGGCTGCGCGAGCATAAGCATCGCCGGGATGCATCGGTGAAGAAAAGCGAAGTGCGCAAGCTTGAGCGAGAGGTCAAGAAGCTCAAGAAAAAGCAGAACGAAGGTCAGGACGAAGTGCTTGCCCTTCTGGATGAGGCCAGCTGAGGCCCTTAAATGTCTGATGCTTCGGTCAAAATTTGCGGCCTGACCGCCCCGGATCACGTGCGCGCGGCTGCCGACGCTGGCGCGCGCTATGTCGGGTTCGTGTTTTTTCCCAAATCGCCACGCCATTTGGAAGTCGAGGCTGCCGCCAAGCTGGCCCACCTTGTTCCCGCAGGGATTGCCAAGGTTGCGTTGACCGTGAACGCAACCGATGAAGACCTTGATCGTATCGCCGCTGCTGTGCCGCTGGATATGTTGCAGCTGCATGGAAAGGAAAACCCTGACCGGGTGGCCGAGGTTCGCGACCGGTTTGGACTGCCGGTAATGAAGGCGGTCGGGGTGGCTGAGGCTGAGGATCTTGCAGCGATTGATCTGTACTCTGAGGTGGCCGATCAACTGCTGATCGACGCCAAACCGCCCCGCAATTCCGAGTTGCCGGGCGGTAATGGCCTGTCTTTCGACTGGCGCTTACTGGCCGGGCGTAAATACTGGCGTCGCCCATGGATGTTGGCCGGTGGACTAACTCCCGACAACGTCGCCGAAGCCATGCGCATGACCGGCGCGCAGCAAGTCGATGTGTCTTCGGGCGTGGAAAGCGCGCCTGGGGTCAAGGACGAAGCGCTCATCCGGGCCTTTATCGACGCCACAAGGTGATCTGATCGCCAAGCGGCCGCGTATCTCCGAAAGGGGAGGGGGCGACCATGCTTGCAGCGATTGGCGGAGTTTCATTAAAACGGTGGTACTATGGCCCGGAATTTTTCTGGCGTGCCCGTCAGGCGCTGCTGCAAGCGCGTGGCGATCCATTGTGTCTGCAGGCAGATGTATTCCCGCATCAAGGGCTCTATTTTTCTCTGAGTGTCTGGCACGATGCCGAGGCGATGCTGACCTTCGCGCATTCCGGCCCGCATCGCCGTGTCGTGCAGGCGGCTTCAAGGCTGGCGGACGTAAATGAGTTTCACCATTTTCCCTGCATCGCGGTGCCCAGCAGAGAGCAAGCCTTGCAAGTCTGGGCACACCATATTGAAGCGGCGGAATAATACGTTTTGGCATGGCAAATCCCGCCGCCACCACCTATGAACAACGGGTACGACGAGGGAGACACCCATGGCCAACGATCTTTTCAATTCCTTCATGTCCGGCCCCGACGAGCAGGGCCGTTTTGGCATCTTCGGCGGGCGGTTTGTCAGCGAGACGCTGATGCCCCTGATCCTGTCGCTGGAAGAGGAATATGAGAAAGCCAAGGACGATCCCACCTTCTGGGCCGAGATGGACGATCTGTGGGCAAACTACGTGGGCCGCCCATCGCCGCTGTATTACGCGGAACGCCTGACCGAGCATTTGGGCGGTGCAAAGATCTATCTCAAGCGTGATGAGCTGAACCATACTGGCGCACACAAGATCAACAACGTGCTGGGCCAGATCATTCTGGCGCGCCGCATGGGCAAAACTCGAATAATCGCAGAAACAGGGGCCGGTCAGCACGGCGTGGCCACCGCTACTGTCTGCGCCAAGTTCGGCCTGAAATGCGTAGTTTATATGGGTGCCCATGACGTGCAGCGTCAGGCCCCGAACGTGTTCCGTATGCGCCTTCTGGGTGCCGAAGTGATTCCGGTTACGTCGGGTCGCGGCACGTTGAAAGACGCGATGAACGACGCCCTGCGCGACTGGGTGACCAATGTGCGCGACACGTTCTACTGCATCGGCACCGTGGCCGGTCCACACCCATACCCCGCGATGGTCCGTGATTTCCAGTCGATCATCGGCAAGGAAGCCAAGGAACAGATGATGAAGGCCGAGGGCCGCCTGCCCGATACCATCATCGCGGCCATTGGTGGTGGATCGAATGCGATGGGCCTGTTCTACCCATTCCTTGACGACAAAGACGTCAACATCATCGGTGTTGAGGCCGGTGGTAAGGGCGTGAACGAAAAAATGGAGCACTGCGCCTCGCTGACCGGCGGTCGTCCGGGCGTGCTGCATGGCAACCGCACCTATCTGCTGCAGGATGATGACGGCCAGATTTTGGAAGGCTATTCGATCTCAGCCGGTCTGGACTATCCGGGCATTGGCCCTGAACATTCCTGGTTGCATGACATCGGTCGGGCGAACTATGTCTCGATCACCGACAAAGAGGCGCTGGAGGCGTTCCAGCTGTGCTGCGCGACCGAGGGCATTATTCCGGCGCTAGAGCCCTGCCACGCGCTGGCGCATGTGATGAAAATCGCGCCCGAGCTGCCCAAAGATCACCTGATCTGCATGAACATGTGCGGACGCGGCGACAAAGACGTGCAGACCGTGGCCAAATATCTGAACTTTGACATGTCGGATACAGAAGGCCGCACGGCAGACTAAAAAGCCGCTGGTTCACGAAAATTTAGACGGCCCTTACCTTTAGGCAGGTGAGGGCCGTTTTGCGTTCCAAGACCGGTTCGCCGGGGTCAGGTCTTGCTGGCAGCGTACTGCGTAAGAATGTCCAACGGAACTACTTCAAGCGCCCGTTGATGGGTGGCTTCCAGATGCACCTTGGGTGCGCAGCCCTCGTCATGAGCTTGCAGGAACCGCCCGGCGCACAGGCACCAACTGTCTCCGGGTTTCAGACCGGGAAAGTTGAAATCGGGCCGGGGGGTGCTCAGGTCATTCCCGACATATTTGGAAAAGGCCAGAAATTCGGCCGTCATAACTGCGCACACCGTGTGGCTGCCCTGATCTTCGGGGCACGTATTGCAGGCCCCATCGCGAAAAAACCCGGTCAGCGGATCACGCGAACATGGGGCAAGCACCCCACCCAACACATTGATACTGTCTTGTTTTTGCATGAGACCACTTTACAGGCTTTGGGCGATTTTGCGGAACATTTCTATATTGGCTTCGTTGATGCCTGGATCTCGGAACTTGCGATCCGCCCCGGTTGTTACAATCAGTACGCCGCGCGGTTGGTCGAAATAGATGTATTGCCCGTAAACACCACGGGCCAGAAACTCACCCTCATGCGCGCCAAGGGGGATCCACCATTGGTAGCCATAGCCGATCTTGCCGGGCACGGTCGGGGCACTGGGCAGAACGGATTTGGCAATCCAGTCTGCGGGCACCAGTTGCACACCGTTATGGACCCCGTTCTGCAGGATCATCTGACCAAACCGAGCGAAATCACGGGTGGTGAAATTCAGCCCACCCAGCACAAAGGCGACCCCGGCCCCGTCGGTTACATAATAGCCGTCGTACTCAAGGCCCAAGGGCTGAATGATCTTCTCCGTCAACAGTTCGGTCACGCTGCGATCAGTCGCTCCACGGATCACCATGCCGATGACATGAGTGTCGATGGATACGTACTGCCAAGTTTCACCAGGGGTCGCGAAGGTGTCTTGCAAAGAGGCCGCGAAATCGTCCAGTTCTCCACCCAGGGCGACGACCCGGCCCATGCGGTTGATATCAGAGTTCGGGTCGAAATAATCCTCGTTAAACGTGACACCACTGGCCATGTTCAGGACATTGCGGATCGTAGCACCGTCATAAGCGGTGCCTTCCAGTTCAGGCGCGTACTTCGTGACCGGATCGTCCAGCGACTCAATAGCGCCTTCGGCTAGCAGGATGCCGAACAGCGCCGAGAGATAGCTTTTTGCAACTGACCATGAAATGCGCCGATCTTCGGGGCCGGTGCCCTGATAGTATTCTTCAAACCTGATCTGCCCATCCTGCATCACCAGCAGAGAGGTCACCGCGCGGTCCTCGATCCAATTGTCGGTGCCCTCGGGAAGATCAAAACCAGGGCCGTAAGAGAGTTCTGAGGTCGGACCATTGCCGCGTGGTAAGTTGACCGTCAGAAAGGCTTCGTCCATATTGGAAAAATTGTGAACGATCTTTTCCTCGGAAAACAAAGAGTTAACGGCCATCAGGCGCTGAAGCTCTTCGCGTTTCCAGAACCCTATAACAACCGCGGCCAGCACCAGCATCAGAAGGATGCGTAGCATCCACTTCAACACAGCTCTCATAGTCTGCCTCCCTCTTCCTGCCGCATAGGAGCGCGAGCAACGCCATTGTGCAATTGGGACGTTACGGCATAGTGACGGGCTCTATTTGAACTTATCCAACAGCTTTTGCATGGCCGTGCGCTCGTCAACTTCTGGAACAGGCGCGGGCTTGGATGCGGTTTTGGGTGCCTCAGCCGGTGATTTTGAAGACCGAGGAGGGGCGGTGCGCAGCGCGACCGCGTTCATGAACTTGCCGCTGTCTCCGTCCGCCAGGTAGCCTGCCCCGTCTGACACGCCACGCAGCACGTCATCCAGCCAATCGGCATCGGCCTTTGCAAAGTCGCCAAGGACGTAGGGTGAAACCATCTCTTTCCGTCCCGGATGGCCGATACCCAGCCGCACCCGATCATAGGCCGGGCTGATATGATCGTGGATGGAACGCAGCCCGTTGTGTCCGGCGTGCCCTCCGCCCGCCTTGACGCGCACCTTGCCGGGGGCGAGGTCCAGTTCGTCGTGAAAGATGGTCACGTCGGTCGAGTCTAACTTATAAAACCGCATTGCCTCGCCCACGGGCTGACCGGAACGGTTCATAAAGGTTTGCGGCTTAATCAGCAGTACTTTTTCACCGCCCAGACGCCCTTCGGCAATCTCGGCCTGAAACTTGGATTTCCAAGGACCAAAGCCGTGGTCGTCGGCAATCCGGTCCACGGCCATAAAGCCGATGTTGTGCCGGTTGCGGGCGTATTTCGATCCCGGATTCCCCAATCCGACAAACAGTTTCATAGTCTCGTCCTTGTGCAGCGCTGGTGGTTGATGGCACGGAATGCCACTGCTTTTCCAGCCCGTAGCACCAAAAGAAAACGGGGCCCAATCTAGGCCCCGTTCCAAAATACGAAAAGAAGATTCAGACTTATTCTTCTGCTTCTTCCTGACCGACGACTTCTACTTCGTCTGCGGCTACTTCTTCGCCTTCTTCCTCGTCGTCGCTGGACGACAGGCCTGTCGGTGCCGAGATGTTCGCGATCACGAAGTCACGGTCGATGGTCGGCTTGGTGCCCGCAGGCAGATCAACAGCCGAAATAGTCACAACGTCGTTGATGTTCAGACCGGTCAGATCAACAGTGATCTTTTCAGGAATGTCACCGGCGGTACACATCAGTTCGACTTCCGGACGAACAACGGTCAGAACGCCGCCCTTCTTGATGCCGGGGGCCGCTTCTTCGTTGATGAACTCAACCGGGATGAACAGCGCGATCTTGGTAGTCCGACGCAGGCGCATCAGATCCAGATGGGTCGGCAGGTCTTTGACGACGTCACGCTGAACGTCGCGGCAGATGACGCGGACGTCTTCGTGGCCTTCAACCTTCAGGTTCCACAGGGTCGACTTGAACCGGCCCGCTTTCAGGCGCTTGAACAGGACGTTGAACGGGATCTGGATCGGCAGCGGCTCTTTGTCGCCACCAAAAACAATGCCCGGAACCATGCCGTCGCGGCGTGCTTGACGAGCGGCGCCCTTGCCTGTCCCCGTCCGTTCCAGAGCTACGAGATCAGGAATCTCACCAGCCATGATATATCTCCAAATGTTAGGGCGGGCATCCTCCAAGGCTGTATGCCCGCGTGAAGCCGCGTCCTTAGCTTGATTCATTAGATTTGGAAAGGGGTTTTTAGCCGCAATGATTTTTTGCGAGGCTCTGCCTCGCGCTCCGAGGTATTTGGGGCCAGATGAATAACGGATCCCTTGCTTCATCTGGCTAAAAATATCTCGGGGGAGTCGCCCAAAGGGCGGCGGGGGCAGAGCGCCCTGATCCCGCGTAGTCAGCCCTGCCAGCGGCCACCGAAGTCTTCGGGGATCAGCAGGTTATGCCGCCCCAGATCACCGACGCTTTTCTCACCGCACAGGGCCATAGTCGTGTCCAGTTCTTTCTGAATAAGTTCCAGCGCGGTAGTCACGCCTTTCTGGCCCATCGCACCCAGCCCATAGACAAATGCGCGACCTACATAGGTGCCCTTGGCCCCCAGAGCGACGGCCTTGAGGACGTCCTGACCTGACCGGATACCACTGTCCATGTGGACTTCGATGTCACCTCCGACCGCATCCATGATTTCCGGCAGCATGCGAACAGAGCTGAGCGCACCATCCAGTTGGCGGCCACCATGGTTTGAGACGATGATAGCGTCGGCACCCAGTTTTGCGGCCATTTTGGCGTCTTCGGCATCAAGAATACCCTTTAGGATGACTTTGCCGCCCCATTGTTCCATCAGCTTTTCAACTTTGGCCCAATCGAGGCTGGGATCAAACTGTTCAGCCGTCCACGCGCCCAGAGAAGACGCGTCCGAAATACCTTCAACATGACCCACGATGTTGCCAAATTCGCGGCGCTTGGCGTTGAGCATCTCTATGCCCCAGGCCCATTTGGTCATCAGGTTCGCGATGGTTTTCGGGGTTAACTTTGGTGGTGCGGATAAACCGTTTTTCAGATCCTTGTGCCGCTGCCCGAGTATTTGCAGGTCCAGCGTGATCACAAGGGCCGAACACTTTGCATCTTTTGCGCGTTGGATCAGGCGGCTGACATAGTCCTGATCTTTCATCGTATAAAGTTGGAACCAGAAGGGCTTGGTCGTGCTCTGGGCCACGTCTTCGATCGAATTGATCGACATGGTGGATAAGGTGAACGGCACGCCAAACTCTTCTGCAGCTTTTGCGGCCTTTATCTCTCCATCCGCATGCTGCATCCCCGTCAGCCCGACAGGGGCCAGTGCAACCGGCATTGCAACATCTTCACCGATCATCTGCGAAGCGGTCGAGCGCCCGGCCATGTCCACTGCTACCCGTTGCCGTAAGCGAATATCAGAGAAATCCGAGCTGTTTTCACGAAAAGTCTGTTCGGTCCAGCTGCCGCTTTCTGCATAGTCATAAAACATCCGCGGCACGCGGCGTTCATAGAGGCGTCGAAGGTCTTCGATGGTGGTAATGACGGGCATGAAGCAGCGTTTTATTGAGTGGGTTAAATCGTTCTACTGACGTATTCCAAATGGTGCAATTGGCAACGTGGATGAAAAAAACCGCAGCATGCCAGGGGCGCGCTGCGGTTTCGTTGGAAAACGTTGTGCTTGGAACGTCAGGCAGAGTGTGCGCCGTCGGCCAGAGATTTCACAAAGTCCAAAACCTCAACCACGGGTTTGCCTGCAGCGATCTGGCTGACAATGGCCGAACCAACCACGGCACCGTCTGCAACGCTGGCGATGGCCTTGGATTTCTCGGGCGTGTTGATGCCAAAGCCAACAATCACCGGCAGGTCTGTTGCGGACTTGATCCGAGCCACCTCAGGGCCGACATTTGTGGCTTGCGCCTCTGCTGCACCAGTGATGCCTGTGATCGAGACATAGTACACGAAACCCGAGGTGTTCTGTAGAACGCGCGGCAGGCGCTTGTCGTCGGTTGTTGGCGTTGCCAGACGGATGAAGTTCAGACCTGCGGCCTGTGCTGGCAGGCACAGTTCCTCGTCCTCTTCCGGGGGCAGGTCGACCACGATCAAGCCGTCGATGCCAGCAGCTTTGGCGTCGTCCAGAAATGTATCAACGCCTAGGCTGTAGATCGGATTGTAGTAACCCATCAGAACAATCGGGGTCGTGTCGTCGGTTTCACGGAACGCACGCGCCAGATCCAGAGTGCGCTGCAACGTCATACCCCCATCCAACGCGCGTTGACCGGCGGCCTGAATGGTAGGGCCATCCGCCATGGGGTCCGTAAAGGGCAGGCCCAGTTCGATTACATCCACGCCCGCGCCCGGCAAACCTTTCACGACCTCAAGCGAGGTGTCGAAATCGGGGTCGCCCGCCATGATATAAGCAACAAAGGCCTTCTTTCCATCGGCTTTCAGGGCGGCGAACTTGGCATCAATACGGGTCATCTGCAGTCCTTGCATTCAGAGTCAGACCTGATGTGCAGAAACTTTGCCCGGAAATCAATCCCGACGGGTCACATTGCATCAGAACTCGTAGTGATAACGAAGCAGAGCCGAATTCACGCCCGGATTGTCGTCCTGCGTGCTGGCGTTGGATTTGTGCGTGATAGCAACGGAAAGTTTGTTGCCGTTGTTAAGCGTGTAGCCTACTCCCAACAGGCTTCGGATTTGGAACTCTCCGCCAAGGTCGTTCAATTCGTCCCCCTCGGCAAAGTATCCGGGCATGACACTACCTTCAAGGAACCATCGGTCGGCAAAGGTATGAAAGCCGATCAAGCCAATGCCGATGTGAATGTTGCCCGCTGTGTCAACGGTCAGAGCGCTTCCCCATGTAGCAGAAAAGCGGGTGGCTTCGTGAAACGGGCTGTGTTGGTATTCCAGCGAAAAAACAGCTTCATCGTCGGCTGCGCTGTCGGAAAAATCTGAATATCCTGCGCCAAAGACAAGTGACTGTGCTTGTGCCGTCGGGGCCATGAGTATCAGCGCGAGGGCTGCGACAGAGTTCTTCATATTAGATCTTCACAATGTGTTTGTTCACAACGTACTACGTGTTGACCTTAAAGCGCGGGTTTCAATTCGGGCAAGCTCTTGCAGGTTGAACATTTCCGTGATGTTGCAAAATGGACTTATGGGCCTGACAGCAGTGTGGCTTGCGCATTTCCCCGGACCTGCCTAGAAGACGCCGTCGTATCGCTTCAGGAGGCCATCATGGGCTTTAAAATGGGAATCGTGGGTCTGCCGAATGTGGGCAAGTCGACCCTGTTCAATGCGCTGACCAAAACTGCAGCCGCACAGGCGGCGAATTTCCCGTTTTGCACTATTGAGCCGAATGTAGGCGACGTGGCCGTTCCCGATGACCGGCTCGACAAGCTGGCCGCGATTGCCAGTTCGAAACAGATCATTCCAACACGGATGACCTTTGTGGACATCGCCGGTCTGGTGAAGGGGGCGTCTAAAGGTGAAGGGCTTGGTAACCAGTTTCTGGCCAACATTCGCGAAACGGACGCCATCGCTCATGTACTGCGCTGTTTCGAAGATGGCGACGTGACCCATGTGGATGGCCGCGTCGACCCGGTGGCCGACGCCGACACCATCGAGACCGAGTTGATGCTGGCCGATCTGGAAAGCATCGAAAAGCGCCGCGCCAATCTGGTGCGCAAGCTGAAAGGCAACGACAAAGAGGCGCAGCAGCAGGATCGCCTGCTGGCTGAGGCGCAAGCCATGCTGGAAAGCGGCAAACCCGCGCGTCTGGTCGAGGTTTCGGACGAGGACTCCAAGGCATGGAAGATGCTGCAACTGCTGACCACCAAGCCCGTGCTCTATGTCTGCAACGTGTCCGAGGAAGAAGCTGCCGACGGTAATGAATATTCCGCGAAAGTGGCCGAAATGGCTGCCGCGCAGGGCAATTCCCACGTCATCATCAGCGCCAAGATCGAAGAAGAGATCAGCCTGCTGGAAGAGGACGAGGCCCAGATGTTCCTAGAGGAAATGGGACTGGAAGAACCCGGCCTCGACCGTCTGATCCGTGCCGGTTATGACCTGCTCAAGCTGGAAACCTATTTCACCGTCGGCCCGAAAGAGGCCCGCGCCTGGACCATCCGTACCGGCACCGCCGCACCACAGGCCGCTGGCGTGATCCACGGGGATTTCGAGAAGGGTTTCATCCGCGCCGAGACCATCGCCTATGACGACTATATCGCCGCCAATGGTGAGCAGGGCGCGAAAGAGGCAGGCAAGATGCGGGCTGAAGGCAAGAGCTATGTCGTCAAGGACGGCGACGTGATGCACTTCCTGTTTAATACCTGAGTAATGCTTGAGCGCCCGGTTTAGTTGAGGCCGGGCGCAACCGGGGTTTTGGCACTAGTTTCCCAGGCCGAGCTCGTGCCGCAGTGTGAAGTAGTCCCAGACGACCCAGCTTTCAGCAATCTTTCCATCGGCGATCCGGTCGATTTGGACTCCGGTCCAGTTGACGACATCGCCAGAGGCGGGCTGACCTAGGTAGGCCCCTTTCTGTGTCCCATAGAAACGCCAATGGGTGGATACGCGGTCTCCCTCGGCGATCTGTCCAAAAATCTCGACCTTCAGATCGGGAAAGGCTTTGTGGTTTTCCGCGACTATACTGGCCCAGGTGGCCAAATCGATGCTCCCAGTGCCTCCGGTAGCCAAGGGGGCCTGATGGTTTTGGTAACCTTCGGTGAAAATTGACTCGTCAATCGTGGACGCAGCTGCCCACATTTCAACGGCCTTCCGCGAGAGGTTTTTTGCTGTGGAATTTCCAGTTTCTTGTGCCATCACATTTCCTCCTGCGGCAAAGGTCAGAACAATCGCCAGTGCCCAAATGCGCCTGGCCAAGTTTTTATACTTACTGGCCATTGACCTCCTCCGTTCATCATGCCGGCTGCAGACAGGATACCGTGCTCGTTTGAACTGGGGAATTTGTAAGTTACGGCTTATAGAACCGTAACAATAACTTTTACGAGGCTGTAAACACGCTATTCTGCGCTTCTGACTGAAAGAAGAACCCAGAGCATGATCGAAATCCGCGACCTGCAATTGCTCAGTGCCCTCGCACGGCACCGCCATTTTGCCAAGGCGGCCGAGGAATGCGGGATTTCGCAGCCTGCCTTCTCAATGCGTATCCGCAATCTTGAGGACCGGCTGGGCGTCTCTATTGTCCGCCGCGCCAACCGTTTTCAGGGCCTGACCGAAGAGGGCGAAATGATCGTCCAGCGGGCGCGGCGAATCCTCGACGACACAAAGGCGCTGGAACAGCAGGTGCTGGCCGCGAAGGGTGAGATCACCGGCACGCTGATTTTGGGCGTGATACCCACAGCAATTGCTTTTACCGGGCGTCTGACCAAACGGCTTCGCGACGCTCATCCCCGCATCATCACGCGGATTGAAACCATGTCGGCCACTGCCATTCAGCATAGGTTGGACGAAGGTAGTTTGGACGCGGGGATCACCTATGGCGATAGCATCGGGACTGACCTTCGGCAGGTGCAGCCTTTGTACGAGGAAACTTATGTTCTGCTGGTGCCGTCGCATATGACGGATGAGACCGGCTCGATCCCATGGTCGCGGGTTGCAGAGTTTCCGCTCAGTTTGCTGGAGCCGCAGATGCAGAATCGACGAATCCTGGAACGGATTTTTGCCGAACAGGGCCTGCACCCGGATGTTGTGGCTGAAACCAGCGGGTTCACGGCGTCGATGGTCATGGCGCGAGAAGGGTTGGCCGCCACGGTGGTCCCTCGGGTTCTCGTCCGTGCGCTGGGTGATTTGAAGGGGACAAAAGTGCTGCCTTTGGTTGATCCTGTTGTCAGCAAGCCGATTTGTCTGGCGACTCTGTCCCGCGATCCGGAATTGCCGACAGTCGAAGCATTAAGAGCCGTTGTGACGTCTTTGCGGTGATAAGCTGTCGTTATCGTGCAATTGCGATAAGAGATTTGACGATATGTTAGTCTGATGAGACACGGAGCCTCAATCGGAGGGCATCATGGCACCATTAGACACCAAGCCATCAGGCGCACCAAAGGGCGTCTGGAAGTCAGGTAAAGGCAAGGGGCGGCACACGCCCAAGGGCCGTCAGTTCACGGATGAGGCACAGGCCGAAATTGCGCGCCTGTTGGGCGACCGCCCGCGCCGCCGCGATCTGCTGATCGAATTCCTGCATTTGATTCAGGACGCACACGGCCATATCAGTGCCGATCACATCGCCGCTTTGGCTGTTGAGATGCGTGTTGGTCAGGCCGAGATCTATGAAACCGCGACTTTCTATGCCCACTTTGATGTGGTGAAAGAAGACGAAACACCTCCGCCCGCGCTGACAATCCGGGTCTGTGATTCTCTGTCCTGTGAAATGGCCGGTGCTCAGCAACTGCAAAAGGCGCTGGAAGATGGGTTGAACCCGGCAGAGGTCCGCGTAGTTCGCGCGCCCTGCATGGGCCGTTGTGACACTGCTCCGGTGCTTGAGATCGGGCATAACCATATCGACCACGCGACCCCCGAAAAGGTGCAGGCCGCTATTGCTGCGGGTGACACCCACGCCCATCTGCCCGACTACGAAGCCTTTGTCGCTTATGAGGCAAACGGCGGTTACGCCAAGCTGAAAGAGCTGCGAGACAGTGGCGATTGGGAGAAGGTGCAGGAAGACGTCCTGTCCTCGGGCCTGCGTGGTCTGGGCGGTGCTGGATTCCCGTCCGGCAAGAAATGGGGCTTTGTTCGTGTGAACGAAGGTCCGCGCTATCTGGCTGTGAACGGCGACGAAGGCGAGCCCGGCACGTTCAAAGACCGCTACTATCTGGAACGCACGCCGCATGTCTTCCTAGAAGGCATGTTGATCGCAGCATGGGCCGTCGAGGCCGAGACCTGCTTCATCTACATGCGCGACGAATACCCGGCGGTTCTGGAAATTCTGCGCCGTGAGATCGCCGCGTTGGAAGACGCGGGGATCGTTGAGCAAGGCTACATCGACCTGCGCCGGGGTGCTGGCGCTTACATCTGCGGCGAAGAATCCGCGATGATTGAATCGATCGAGGGTAAAAAGGGCCTGCCGCGTCACCGTCCTCCGTTCGTGGCGCAGGTTGGGGTCTTTAACCGCCCAACCTTGGTGCACAATGTCGAGACGCTCTATTGGGTCACTAAGGTTTGCCGCGAGGGGCCGGAATGCCTCAACAGCACCGAAAAGAACGGTCGCAAGGGCCTGCGCAGCTATTCGGTCTCGGGCCGGGTGGCGAAGCCGGGCGTTTACCTGTTGCCTGCGGGTTCGACCATTCTGGATGTGATCGAAGCGGCTGGGGGCATGGCCGAGGGGCAGACCTTCAAGGCGTATCAGCCGGGTGGTCCGTCCTCGGGTCTGCTGCCCGCTTCGATGGACGATATCCCGCTGGACTTCGACACGTTGCAGCCGCATGGCACCTTTATCGGGTCTGCGGCGGTTGTGGTTCTGTCCGATCAGGACACCGCGCGTGATGCGGCGTTGAACATGCTGCGGTTCTTCGAGGACGAAAGCTGCGGCCAGTGTACGCCCTGTCGTGCTGGCTGCGAAAAGGCAGTGAAGCTGATGCAGGCCGACAAGTGGGATCAGGACCTGCTGGAAGACCTGTGTCAGGTCATGGGCGACGCCTCGATTTGCGGTCTGGGGCAGGCTGCTCCGAACCCGATCCGCCTGGTCATGAAACATTTCGCTGACGAAATCTGAGGGAGACAGAGCCATGCTTGATGCAAGCCCAAACAAGACCGTCACCTTCAACCTGAACGGCGAAGATGTCACCGTCCCCGAGGGCTGGACCATCTGGGAAGCCGCCAAGGGGCAGGGGTTCACCATCCCTCACCTGTGCCACAAGCCGCAGCCGGGATATCGCCCGGACGGCAACTGCCGCGCCTGTATGGTTGAGGTGGAAGGCGAGCGCACGCTGGTCGCCTCGTGCATTCGTCCCGCGGCGGACGGTATGGTCGTCAAGACCGACAGTGACCGTGCCGAGAAATCGCGCGCCATGGTCATGGAACTGCTGGTGGCCGATCAGCCCGAAGAGGCGCACGACACCTCCAGCCACTTCTGGGATATGGCCAAGCTGAACGATGTCAGCGACAGCCGTTTCCCGGCGAAAGAAGCCGAGAAGATCCCGCTGCTGGATGACAGCCACGTTGCGATGCGCGTCAATCTGGACGCCTGCATCAACTGCAACCTCTGCGTCCGCGCTTGCCGCGATGTGCAGGTAAATGACGTGATCGGCATGGCTGGCCGCGGGCACACCGCGCAGGTGGTGTTTGACCAGAACGACCCGATGGGCGCGTCGACCTGTGTGGCCTGTGGCGAATGCGTTCAGGCCTGCCCGACTGGCGCGTTGATGCCCGCCACCGTGCTGGACGACCAGCAAAAAGGTGACAGCAAGGACTATGACTCTGAGACCGAAAGCGTCTGCCCGTTCTGCGGTGTGGGCTGTAAAGTCTCGCTGAAGGTCAAGGACGGCAAGGTCAAGTATGTCGAAGGCATCAACGGCCCCGCCAACGAAGGCCGTTTGTGTGTCAAAGGCCGGTTCGGCTTTGACTACATCCACCACCCGCATCGCCTGACCAAGCCGCTGATCCGGCGTGAGGACGCGCCGGAGAAGGGTCTGAACGTCGATCCAGGCAACCTGTCGACTCATTTCCGCGAAGCGACGTGGGAAGAGGCGATGGATCTGGCTGCCACCAAGCTGAAAACCCTGCGCGACGAAGACCCGCGCAGCGTTGCTGGCTTTGGCTCGGCCAAATGCACCAACGAAGAAGCCTATCTGTTCCAGAAGTTCATCCGTCAGGGCTTTAAGCACAACAACGTCGACCACTGCACCCGCCTGTGCCACGCGTCGTCCGTTGCTGCTCTGATCGAGAACGTGGGCTCGGGTGCCGTGACCGCGACGTTCAACGAGATTGAAAACGCGGATGTGGCGATCATCATCGGGGCCAACCCGATCGAGAACCACCCGGTGGCTGCCACGTACTTCAAACAGTTCACTAAGCGGGGCGGCAAGCTGATCGTGATGGATCCGCGCGGCGTTGGCATGCGCAAGTTCGCTGATGAAATGCTGCAGTTCCGTCCGGGGGCTGACGTCTCGATGCTCAACGCGATCATGAATGTGATCGTCGAAGAGGAACTGTATGACAGCCAATACATCCATCGCTGGACCGAGAACTGGGAGGCCGAGAAAGAGCATCTGAGCCAGTTCACGCCCGAGGCGATGTCGCCGATCTGTGGCATCGAACCGGATCAGTTGCGTCGTGTCGCGCGCACCTTTGCGCAGGCCAAAGCAGGTCTGATCTTCTGGGGTATGGGCGTCAGCCAGCACATCCACGGCACGGATAATTCACGCTGCCTGATTTCGCTGGCTCTGATGACCGGCAACGTTGGCAAACCGGGCGCGGGTCTGCACCCGCTGCGCGGTCAGAACAACGTTCAAGGTGCCTCGGATGCGGGTCTGATCCCGATGTTCCTGCCGGACTATCAGTCGGTGATGGATGACGATATCCGCGCCAAGTTCAACAATGTTTGGAACGACGAGCGCGACTTCTCGAACGAGAAGGGTCTGACGGTGACCGAGATCATCGATCAGGCATATGCGGGCAACATCAAGGGTATGTATATTCAGGGTGAAAACCCCGCCATGTCCGACCCCGATGTTGGGCACGCGCGCGAGGCTCTTGCTAAGTTGGAGCTGATGATCGTGCAGGATATCTTCCTGACCGAGACGGCGAATTATGCCGACATCATCCTGCCTGCTTCGGCGCTGTATGAAAAGAACGGGACCGTGTCGAACACCAACCGTCAGGTACAGCGTGTTCGCCCGGCTGTGACACCTCCGGGTGAGGCGCGCGAAGACTGGAAGATCACCGTCGAACTGGCGCAGCGCATCGGCCTGAACTGGGATTACACCGATGTCTCGCAGGTCTTTGCCGAGATGAAGTTGACGATGAACTCGCTCAACAACATCACGTGGGAGCGTCTGGAGACCGAGACCATCACCTATCCGTCACTGTCCGAGACAGACCCGGGGCAGGCGATTGTGTTCGGCGATGGCTTCCCACGCCCGGATGGCCGTGCCCGGTTCACACCGGCCAGTGTCATCCCGCCGGATGAAGCGCCGGATGATGAATACCCCATGATCGCCACTACGGGGCGTCAGCTTGAACATTGGCACACAGGGTCGATGACCCGCCGGGCGACCGTTCTTGACGCCGTTGAGCCCGAGGCGAACTGTTCGATGAATCCTCGCAAGCTGAAGCTGATGGGGATCGAGCCGGGTGAGATGATCCGTCTGACCACGCGTCGCGGCTCGATCGAGATCATGGTCCGCGCCGACCGGGCGATTGCCGAAGACATGGTGTTCATTCCGTTTGCCTATGTCGAGGCGGCGGCGAACATCCTGACCAACTCGGCCATCGATCCCTATGGCAAGATCCCTGAGTTCAAGTTCTCGGCGATCCGGGTCGAAAAGATCGAAGACGCCATCGCGGCGGAATAAAACCACCACTCGCAAAATCAGGAAAGGGCGGCCCAAATGGGTCGCCTTTTTCTTTCCTTGACAGAGAGTTACTTGCAGCCAACCCTGTCACCGTCCGTGGAGGAGGAGGTTTGCATGGCCCGCCGTTTCGTCGATCTTTCCGTTCCCTTGGAAATGGGCATCGTGTCCGACCCGCCGATCATGTTGCCCGAGATTGAATACATGAACCACGACCAGACCGCGGAACAGGTCATGTCCTTCTTTCCGGGGTTACAGAAAGAGGACCTGCCCGGTGGCGAAGGGTGGGCCATCGAGCGGCTTCAGATTGCCACCCACAACGGCACCCATCTGGATGCGCCCTATCACCACCATTCTACGATGAACAAAGGTGAGCGGGCGATCACCATCGACGAGGTCCCGCTGGAATGGTGCATGAACCCCGGTGTGAAGCTGGATTTTCGCCACTTTGACGATGGCTATGTGGTGTCGGCTGCAGATGTCGAGGCCGAGCTGAAGCGGATCGGGCACGAACTACAACCACTGGATATTGTGGTCGTGAATACCGCAGCTGGCACACAATACGGGCAGCCCGACTATCTAATGAAGGGCTGCGGCATGGGGCGCGAAGCGACGTTGTATCTGACAGAACGCGGCGTCCGGGTCACCGGTACGGATGCCTGGAGTTGGGACGCGCCCTTTGCGCTGACGGCTCTGGAATATGCGGAGACACGCGATCCGTCGATCATATGGGAGGGGCACCGGGCCTCGATGGATATTGGCTATTGCCACATGGAAAAGCTGACTAATCTGGAAGGCTTGCCGCCGACGGGGTTCGATATCTCGTGCTTTCCGTTCAAGATCAAAGGGGCGTCGGCCGGCTTCGTGCGTGCCGTCGCGATTTTCGAGGAGGACGCCGATGTCTGAACCGCTCAGTGGGCATGACGGCCCTTATGATGTACCAGTCGAAATTCGGGGTTTCTCGGTTTTGCCAGAGTGGATCGACTATAACGGCCACATGAATGTGGGCTACTATGGCGTAGCTTTTGATACGGGTCTTGAGAAGCTGTTGGTTGACCATCTGGGCTTGGGTGAGCCACAGGTCAAATCACTGGGGCAGGGGCCGTATGACCTTCAATCCAGTATGAACTTCTTACGCGAACTGCAGCAGGGCGAACCCTTTTGGTTCCGCTTTCGCATGCTGGACGCAGATCATAAACGCGGCCACTACTTTGCGCAGATGCTAACCCAAGATGGTGAGATCTGTGCCACGCAAGAGGCGCTGTTCATGAATGTCAGCCACACGACCGGACGCGCGGTCGCCTACCCGGATTGGGCGGTTGCGCGGATGGGGCGAATGGTCCGAGATCACGTGACGCTGGACCCCGCGCCACAGGTTGGTCAGCCGATAGGTATCAGGCGGAGTGTTTAATAATCCCGCTGGAAAAACACGCCGAGACCGGTTTCCCCACGTCCGTCCACTGTGCCCCGCACAGTAAAGCTTTCGGTGACGTCCAGATTCAGGTTTACTTCGGTGTCACCTTCGGTGTTGACGCTGAAGTCCGTGTACAAATTGTCGCTGAGGTAAGTACCTGCACCCAGAACACCTCCGCCACCTTCGGCAGTTCCAACGTCGATTGTATCCAGTCCGGTGGCCTCCCGTACGCCTTTGGTCGCATCACCGCCAGCTCCGCTAAGCTGGGCAAGCGAGGCCGCCATTTGTGCGATGACGAACGGCGACAATTCCGAGAAACGGTTGCCGAACAATAACATGGCCAACGCCTCTTCTGCAGGGCGTTCGGGGTCAGAATAAACATCGACTTCGGGCGCATCCAACGGACCAGAGATTTCGATTGTCGCCGTTCCATCTGACGTACTGGTTGATGACGCGAACTCGATATACGGTTTGAGGTCACCTTGCAGTGTCACAAGACCCTTGGTCAGGGCGAGCCTCCGGCCCAGGATGTCAAAATTACCCCGGATCAATTCGATCTGGCCGGATGGAACGACCGAGGCCGTCGTGCCGCCGATAAACAAATTACCACCGAGCTCGGCATTCACACCACGACCGCGCACAAAAACAGCTTTGGGTGCCAGCAAGCTGATATCCAATGCGATGCGCGAGTCGCTCTTCTGTGCGCTTTCTTCAACCACTAGCCGCGCGCGTTCGCGGGTTTGGAAACCGGCGGCGCTTTCGTTGATATGCTCAATTTCCGGGATCGGAGCGGCACCGACGGCACCTGCTGCGGCCGCGAGGTTGATATTGGTCTCTTCGAAAGTGATTTGCCCGGAAATAGCACTGTTGCCTGCCAGTGCACCGGTCACGGCAATCTCGCCGTTCAGAATGGTCTCATATAACAGCTGATCCGTGATCACGAGTTGATTGAGTCGGGTAACAATATTCGCATTGAGCGGCGGCGTCAGGTCCACAGGACCAGATACGGTAAAGCTGCCACCGGCCCGCATTCCGCCATTCAACGAGATTGTGGCCCGGCTTTGCGCCAGTTCGACCGATCCGCTGATGCCTGTGATGGTCTGTCCGATATCCGGGATGGCCAGCGACGTCCCCGAGGTGGTGATGCTGCCGCTCAGCGAACTGAGTTCGGGTTGGCCCTTTAGCCTGAGATTGTGCCGGGCCGATCCTTCGATCTTGTTGGGCGAGATAAAGATGTTGGCAATACCAAGGTTGATACCACCCTGCGCTTGCATATCCGCCTCGCCGGTGGCCTCATCAAAAGTGCCCGCGATTGTGCTGCTGATCTCGGCGGGGCCGTTCGCCGACCCGTCGATTGTCCAGACGCCTTTGTTGCGCTTGGCGTTTCCAGTCGCGGCTATGGTGCCGGGAAATTCAGGGGCGAAACGTTCGATCTTGTTCAGCTTTGCGTCGAAGTCCAAATCTGCAGAGCCGTCTGTGCCGACCACTCCAGTCACCGCTGCGTAAGAACTGTCCGGCCCGCTCAGCTTGACGGTTCCGTCCAGCCCCGAACCGGTCGGGGCCACATTCCCGTCCAGTGTAAGTGGCCCGGACATTGATGCAACAACGCGAGATAGGTCGTCGAGCTGGGCTGTAAAGTTCAGCCCTCCGGCCTCACGATCCAACTTGCCCGAAGCGGTGGCCGACAAGGCTGTGCCGCGCAGGCGGAAGGTGCGGACATCGACAAGTTCGTCCCCCTTGGCGGCATCGACCTGCAGGGTCGTGCGGCCCTGGATCAGTTTGTCGACCATTTCAATGCCGGTTTTGATGTCATCGGCGCTTAGGTCGCCCTTGATGTCAAAAATCCGGTCAGCGAGATTTCCGTTTCCTTGCAGATTGGCGGATACCGAGCCGCTCAGGTCGCGTTTGGCGAGGCCCGAGAACAGCGAAAGATCAGGGGTATCTACACTGGCGTTGCCGTCCACCGACAGATCGCCAGCGGGATCGTCAACCGTTGCCGCGACCCGCGCGGTCAGTGCCGTGCCATTGACTGTTGCCTGACGAATTTCAATCCTGTTGGCGGTGCGCGCGCCGTCCCAATTGACCGTAGTCCTGCCGGTCAGCAAGGGATCAACGTCGGACATTCCGGTTTGGATATCTTGTCCGATGAGGCTGGCGGTGCCGTCGAATTCCAGCGTCTGCACAGTACCTGTGCCGTTTATCTCGGCTTGCACGGCGCCACCAAGCTCGCGCTTGGCCAAACCGGAAAACACGGCCAGATCGGGCGCATTCACGCTGGCTTGTCCGTCGATGGTCAAATTGCCATCCGGCGTCGTGACATCTCCGCTGGCCTGCGCTTGTGCGGCTTCGCTGTTCAGGTCGAATTCGCGAATGGTGATGCCATCGCTGCCTCGGCTGCCGTCCAGTGTGATCGTGGTCTCACCCTTGATAACGGGGTCGATGTCGTCTCGGCCTGTGACCAGATTGCGGCCTTCGACAACCAGTTTGCCGTCAAAGCTCCCTTCCAAGGGTGAGCCTTTGCCGTCGACCCGGGCCGAGGCCGACCCACCCAGATCAAGCTGGGCCACTTCCGAGAACCGGGACAGGTCCGATGCCTCAAGCGTGGCCGACCCGTCAACGGTTAAGCCGCTGGTCAGCCCGTCGATCAATGCGTCCAGCGCCAGCGTATAGTCGGTCCCCACCAGTTCGAACCCGCTCAGGTTCAAGGTCTGATCGGTGCCGTAATCGAACTGACCGTCCAGGGTGATGCGGTCGCCCAGAGCCGAGTTCACCCCCTGGTCATTCAGGTCGATGCCGTCGACAATGGCCTGAAGGTCACCCTGCACAGCGAGCATGTCGCCTTGTTCCAAAGTGCCCTGCGCCGTGATCCGAGCGGTGTCCAGCTTTGCTTGCGGGGACTGAAACGCATTTGCCGTCAGGCTCAGATCCCAAAGGTTGCCGTTCTTCTGGTCGAACAGCGCAGAAATCTGTGCCGCCTCGATCGAGGTGTCTCCGCCCGCAACCGGCAGCACGACGGTTTGCCCATCGGGCGGGGTAATGCGGCCTTGCAGGGCCGCCAGTTGCAAGCTGCCACCTTCGGCCAGTTGCAGTTCGCCCTTGAGGTTTAGGGCTTGCGTCGTCAGTTCCAGTTCGGGGATTTCCAGCGCCCCTTCCGGCTTGGTCTGGCCGTCGACGAACAGCCGCGTGTTCGGACCAAAGAACGGGTCCAGATCCTCGGCCATGAACGGGGTCAAATCACCACCCAGATCGGCGGTGAATGCAATCCCGTCCGCCGCGCCGCTTTCGGCGGCGCGCAGTTGAACCTGCCCGGTAACCCGCTGCTGGTTATCACTGCTCAGCGCGATATCGGCCGTGAAGTCGGTCAGAGGTCCGGCACCTTTGGCAGATAAGCCGATTGGCGGGCTGTCAGGGATTTTCAGCGCGGTCGAAATCAGCCCGCCTACGGCCTCATTGACCTGCAAATCAAGATTGATCTCGCGCGACGAGTTCTGGAAGCCAGCGGTCAGCTTGACCTCGTCACCAGCGCGGTCCAGCCGGGTAACATCCAGATTGGTGTCCAGTGTGCCATCGGCCAAGGACAGATTTCCCGTCACCGAAAGATCAGCGGCGACACCGACCAGAGGTTCGCCCAGCGAAATCTCATCTATCCGAATCTCTCCGATCTCGATTGAGACGGGTAGTTCGGGCAGTTGAAAGGGCTCGGTTTCAGCCGACGGTGGCGGGGTATCCTTGGTAGTGGTACCGGGCGCACGGGCGACGTCGATTTCTTGCGCGGTGAGGGCATTGACGGAAAACCTTCCCCGGATCAGGGCTAGCCGGTTCCAGTCCAGCACGGCGTCCTTGATGGTCAGCCAGACGCCTTCATCATCTGCCACGGTGATCTCTTGTATCGTGGCACGTGCGCTCAGCGCCCCTTGAAGGCCCGTGATGGTTACGTTCTGATCATCCCCTGACAGCGTGTCCTGCAAGAAACGCTCAAGCATACTGCTGCCGCCGTCATCCTCTTGCGCAATGGCGGGCGGCGCAGTCAGGAACAGCACCGTGGTGATTATCGGATATGAATACTGCCGTATCAAAACGCCTGTCCGATCCCGATATAGAATTGCAACCCGTCGCCCGTGTCGCCCTGAACCGGCAAGGCAAGGTCAAGGCGCAAGGGGCCAAATCCGCCCAAATCGTACCTTACCCCAAGACCGGCACCCGAATGGTATTCTGCATCGCTGCCGATAAAGGATGACGTGTCCACCGTACCGAAGTCGTAAAAACCGACAAGCGATATCGTGTCTGTGATCTTTCCACGCACCTCACCGGATAGGCCCACAAAGGATTTGCCACCTGCGATACCGCCATTCACCGGAATGCCGAGGCTTTCGAAAGGCTGTCCGCGTACCGTGCCTGCCCCGCCCGAAAAGAACAGGAAATCGGGTGTCACGTCACTTGCTGCGGGTCCAATCACCGATCCCAATTGTGCGCGGCCCGCCAGTACGATCCGCCCGCCCGTATTCAGGCTGGTGTACCCGCGGCCGTCAAAAAACAACCGAATGCCGTTGTCCGTGCCTGAAAACCCAACGAAAGGCATTGCCTGGGAATCCAGATAAAACCCGCGAGTCGCGCTGACCTTGCTGTCCCGTTCATCCCATTCCGACCGAACCGGAATGATGAAGTATCGGAACTTGCGCCCTGTTCCATAGGCGTCATCCGCGTCCGACCACTGAAAGCCGGCCGAGGCTTCGGCATACAGTCGGTCGGAAAAAGTGCGCCGTGCACCGTATGCCAACGAAGCTATGGTCACGTTGTAGTTGTCGGTATTACGCCGTTCCAGCAACGCGCTCCAAAAGGTGTTGTCATCCGGTCCCAGCCTGTCGGGTTGGTCCAGTCGCAGGCCAATACGACCGTCCAGATCTTCGGTGCCACCAATGTTGCGCAGCGCGGCCTCGAACCTCAGCCGCTCGGCGCGACGGAATACGTTGCGATGGGTCCAGGTCGCGGTCAGGTCCAGCCCCGCGTTCGAGGCAATCTCACCGCCGAGTGTTATGCGACGTTTGGGCATGTCTTCGAATGTAGCGTCGAAGTCCAGGGAGCCGTCGGGGTTGGGAGTTTCATGCTCTTTGATTGAAACCACACTGAATGTGCCAGTGCGCCGAAGTCGAGTACCAACCTTTTGGATTTGAGCGGGCGAGTATACCTCTCCCGACGGGAACCCGGCGATCTTTTCGATGGAACGATGGCGCACGTCGGTGTCGCCTTTGATGAACATTTTGCCAAACGTCAGGCGTTGTCCCGGCGCAAGGTCGATCTGCGCATCCAGCCGGTTCTGGGCATGCCGGGCGATGACCCTTTGATTTTCGACCGCGGCCTTGGCGTGGCCTGCATCCCGCCAGCCCTGAACTCCGGCAGATGCAGCCTGTTGTATGGCGCCTGTTGTGGCCAGTTTGCCCGGCGCGAAACCTTCGGGCAGAACAGTATCCGGCGCGACAGGGGCGACGACAGCTTCGCCAAATTTGAAGGTCGGCCCGGTGTTGACTGTGATAACCGCACGGTTGATCGTGTTGGGCACGGTGAGCGAGCTCATGTCCGCGGCTTCCTGCCCGTCCAGCTTGATGCTGACGACCGGGCTGAAATAGCCCTCATCATACAGTATCTGAACGATGGTGCGGTAATCCGACAAGGCGGCGGACAAAATTTCCAGCGGTGTATCCAGGCCCCGGTTTTCGGCAGTCGCAACCGAGGAGGTTTCCTCAATGCGTTCGACCAGCCCCTTCGGGGCACCCGGCGCGTTCAGCGTTGTCTCCAAGGCTGCCAGAGAGGTCGGAGCGGCCAAAATCGCGCCGAGAAGGCAAAATTTAACAAAGGCCCGTGGCCTGCTTCCCCGCATCGAATGGCTCCAACTGCCCCAAGTCGAAATCAATATCGCCGTCTTATGCAAAATGACGGTTGATACATTCATGTTAGAGCATCAGTTTCCACGCAGGGAAAGAAATTATCGAAAACAGTGCCAAATTACCGGTTTGTGTGCCCGTCCAGTCCCAATCCTGGGGCTCGGGATTGTGGAACCAGCGAATGGTGGCGTCGCGGTCTTCGGGTTCCGCAAATGTAACATTGGCAGGCGGCGATGGCTCAGGTCCAAGTCCGCACGCTGCGGTATCGCAGGGTCAGTGACGTGTCATCAGGCGGGCGACGTCGAGCATACGTGCCGAAAAGCCCCATTCGTTGTCATACCAGCCGAAAATGCGGACCTGACTATCACCTGTTACCCTTAATTCCGGCCCCGCAATGACCAGTGATTCCGGCCGGGTGCGCAGGTCTGACGACACCAGTGGGTGATCGGTCCAGCCCAGAACGGAGGAGTTAGCGATGGCCTTGCGCAATTTTGCCTCGAACTCGGTGGCGGACATGCTGCGGTCAAGAGTAGCCACCAGGTCTACCGCCGACACGCTGGCGGTTGGGACGCGAACCGCTGCACCTGAGATGCGGCCTGCAAGGTGCGGCATGACTTCGTCAATCAAGTGCGTGGCGCTGGTGGTGGTGGGAACCATTGACAGCGCCCCGGCACGTGACCGAGCCAGATCGCCGCGTGGCGCGTCGACCATGGGTTGGCTGTTTGTGTAGCAATGGATTGTTGTCATGTGGGCCGAAGCGATGCCTCCGATCCTGTCCAAAACCTTGACCAGAGGTGCCAGCCCGTTTGTGGTGCAGGACGCGTTCGACACAATTCGCGCATTGCCCAGCTGATCTTCGTTCGCCCCCAGAACAATTGTGACTTCGGTCGCCGGTGAAGGACCCGAGATCAACACTTTGCCCGCCCCGGCGGTCAGCCCTTGACCTGCCACGTCCGATGTGCGCGCAACGCCGGTGCAATCCATCAGGACATCCACGCCGGTCAGATCAACGCGGGACAAATCCGGGCAGTGGGTGACAGGAATTGTGTGCCCGTCAACCATCAGAATCCCGCCATCGGTCTCAACGTTTCCGGGGTAAGGGCCAAAGGTACTGTCGTACTTGAAAAGATAAGCACAGGTTTCCAGCGGCGCGATATCGTTGATCAGAACCAGTTCAATATCTTTGCCCAACGGCAACGCCAGAAGCTGCCGTAGGATCGTGCGGCCAATACGACCGAATCCGTTGATCGCGAG
Organism: Ruegeria sp. AA6; assembly: GCF_056542865.1. Lineage (NCBI taxonomy): Bacteria > Pseudomonadati > Pseudomonadota > Alphaproteobacteria > Rhodobacterales > Roseobacteraceae > Ruegeria > Ruegeria sp. AA6. The sequence goes on along the minus strand of NZ_JBQGAN010000003.1, from coordinate 176,316 downwards.
TTTCATACGCAAGCTATGGCAGCGGGTTGCGCCGACCTCAATGCCCCATTCGCCGCAGGATCAGTTGCAACTGACCTGCGAGAAGAACTGACCCGAGATGTTTTGATACATGCTGGCCCTTATGGGCTTGCATCCGGTTGCCGCCTGAATGGCTGCCATTGCCTGAATGGTGCGCAGGCGTGGCGGCGGGCCAAAGGGGTTCAGGTTGTTGTTGTCTCGGGTGGCGCGGTACATGACCGGTGAGTCCGAGACCTGCGTCACGGCCCAGGTTCGGCTCATGACAAACACCGACCTGGTTTCTTCCTTTGCGGCAACCGGGGTTGCCTCAAAGGCTGTCAGGCCAACTATTGCCGCCAGAGCCAGCATCGATCCGCGAAGTGCCATTGAATATTCTCCAGTGCTAAAAACACGGGTTATTTCACCAGATTCAATCGGTTCTGTGAACCCCTGCGTAGGAAATGACCAAATTCTCGTCGGCGTTTGGGCAAAAACAGCGGCATGCACCTGTCCACATCTTCAAGGAGCAGATACCGGAAGCGCCTGCATGGTAAGCCTGCAGACAAAAAGCGCGCCCTGACCTGGGTTGCGGCATGTGTTCCCGTAGTATGTGGAATGTGCCAACAATTCTGGCGCCCTATTCGCGATTGGATTGTTCAGGACAAATTGAAGGTCGCCTGTCGGGGGTTGGCCCTTGTTCACTGCCGGTATATTCTTGAATGCAAATCTATTTCAGAAAGGTGGGGCGATCATGAAAGCCTGGATTTCTTCTACAATTGTGGCAGCCGCGATACTTGCGACGGCTGCAAGCGTGCAGGCCCAAACGATTTCCCGAATCATTGCGGATATGGGCCTGAGCCCGGCAGATTTTGAAGTCTTGAATGCCACCTCAGCCGCAATGTTGGCGGGCGGTACACCACGGGTTGGTGAAGAAAGAACGTGGGTTAACGATCAAACGGGATCGAAAGGTACGATCCGTGTGAGAGATATCCGGGACAACTGCGTTCATCTGCAGCACTTCATTCAGCCCGAAGGAGCAGAGCAGAGCCGGGAAATCAGAACCCGACGCTGCCGCGATGCGAACGGAAACTGGATTCTGACGCCTTAATTCGTGCCTAGTAGCCGCGGGTCCGATCAACCTCGTGCAAAAGGGGATCGCCTGCGGTCAGACGCCGGAAGTTCTCACCTACATCCGCCAGCGCCTCGCCCAGATGCCAGCCCGAGACATGCGGCGTGATTGTCACGCCGGGATGCGCCCAAAGAGGGCTGTCGGATGGCAGCGGTTCGGTCGAGGTCACGTCCAGCACCGCGTGCCCCGGTGCGCCGCTGTCGAGCGCCGCAATCAGGGCGACCTCGTCAATCAGGTCGCCACGCCCCGCGTTCAGTAATTGGCTGCCCGGCTTCATGGCCGACAGCATCCCGGCGTCGAACAGCCCGACGGTCTGAGGGGTAGAAGGCAGAATGGCGCAGACATGGTCACACTTGCCCAACAGTTCAGGCAGGGCCGCATCGCCATGCATGCACGTGACGCCTTCAATCTGCTTGGGTGAACGGCTCCAGCCCATGACCTGAAAGCCAACCGCCCGCAGCATCTTGGCGCTGCGGGCGCCGATGTGACCCAGCCCAAGTACCCCAACCACGGTATCAGGCGAATAAATTGGTGCTTTGGGCGCCCATTCCGCTCGGCTCTGCGCGGCCTCGTGATAGGTCATGTGGCGTTGGTGCCGCAGGACATAGGCGACAAACCATTCAGCGATACCCTGAGCGGGCGCATCTGGTTTCAGCCGGGTCACGCGCACATGCTCGGGCAGGTGGGGATTGCTGACGATGGTCTCGACCCCGGCGCCCAGTTTTTGCACCAGTTGCAGGTTGGGTAGGCGTTGGGGGTGGTCGTCTTGCAAAGCAACCACTGCAACCATCGTGATGTCGTCGGGATTGCCCAGCGTCTCTGATGTGCGCACATCCGTTCCCGGAAATAGCCGCTGCACCTCTTGCGCGATGTCGCTGTCGTTTATCCAATCGGACAGCCCGGTTTCAATCAACAATGCCATCTTGTGCTCCCCCTATCTGGCTTGGTTCTGAATGTCAGGACGTCACGTCATCCGGCTGGACATCGTAACTGCAGCTAAGTCATTCTGTGGTCGAAGGTAAAGCCCGGTCGTGGGATCGAGCGGGCAGAAAAAACGTTTGAGGCAGCCTATGAACGGTACACAGGACCTGACCCAGCAGGCCTATTTTCATCTGCGCGACGATGGGGCCTTTGTGGGCAACGATCCTGCACGCGGCCCCTGGTCCGCCGATCACTGCCATGCGGGGCCGGTCAGTGGCCTGATCGTGCGCGCGGCGGAAACCGAGGTTGGACCCGAGAAAATGTTGACCCGTCTGACGGTCGACCTGATCCGGCCGTTGCCTCTGGCTGGGTTACGTGTGGCGGCGGAAACAACCCGCCATACCAAGACTTTGGCAACGACACGCGTGACCGTTCACGATCTGGACGACACGCTTTGTGCGCGGGCCACGACGATGCATCTGGTTAGACGCGATCTGGGGCCGGTTCCAAATGTGACGATGCCGCCGCCCCATTTGGAGGACACCGTGACCGGCCCGTTCCCGATTGGTGAGATGCGCCATGACTTGCCGGGGTTCGCCCACTATTCTCAGGTGCTTTACCCGCAAGGCGGAAATCAAGGGGCCGGGCCAAAGACGGTATGGATGCGCACTCCGAAGCTTTTGGAGCAAGAGGAACAGTCGCCGATCCAGTCATTGTGTCCGCTGGCCGACTGCGGCAATGGCATCTCATGGAACGCACCGACGACCGAGATGGGGTTCATGAACACCGACCTGACGGTGCAAATTCACCGAGAGCCCGTATCGGACTGGCTGGCGTCGGACTCTCTATGCCATTGGCAGCCGTCGGGGATCGGGATGTCCCAGTCTGTGCTGTATGACACCGAAGGGCCGGTCGCGACGGCGTTGCAGACGCTGGTTCTGTTTCCACCTGCATGATTCTGTGGCTGGTTTCTGCGTGGACGAAGCGAAACGCGTTGCGGGTCGTATGCCGAGGCCCTATCTTTCGCATATGCGCTGGATTGTAACCCTTTTGACTTGCTGCCTGCCGATTCCGGCCTTGGCACACCCGCATGTCTATATTGACACCGGGTTGGAGTTCATCGTGGACGAGGCCGGCCAGTTGACCCATGTTCGGGTGACTTGGGCCTATGACGAGCTGTACTCGTTATACACGCTTGAAGAATTGAAGCTGGATCAGGATTTTGATGGCATCCTGACTGAAAACGAAGAACAGTTCTTGTCTGGTTTCGATGCGCAATGGATCGAAGGCTATAACGGCGATCTGGTTGTTTTCGCGGATGGCGCGCCGGTGTCCCTATCCGGCCCGATGGAGCCGACCGCCACTACCGAGGACGGGCGCATTATCACGACTCATCTGCGTGCGGTTGAGGGTGGCGCCGTGCCAGCCGCCGCGCTGACCGCAAAGGCTTTTGATGAGACCTTTTACATAGCTTACGAAGTAACCCGTCCGGTGACCGTGTCTGGGCCTGCATCCTGCGAGATCAGCCGGATCGAGCCTGACATTGACGGGCAGTTGGCGCAGATGCAGGCGTTTCTGCGGACGCTGGACGCCAATTACGACCTTGAGGAAAACGATATTCCGCTGGTCGGGGAAAGCTTTGCCACCGAGATTTTCGTTTCATGTCCAAATACCTGATTGTTCCGGTCGCTATCGCCATCGGTTTACTGCTGTGGTTCTGGGGAAGCGGTGGCTTTGACAGCCTCGCCGCCTGGGCTGCGGGTGAACAGCGCGAGTTTCAGAACCAGATTGCACGGGCCTTGCGGGCGGCGCGAGCTGAACAATCCGAAGCCGTCGCGACTCTGCTGACTGTGTGTTTTGCCTACGGGTTCTTTCACGCCATTGGCCCTGGCCATGGCAAGGTTTTGATCGGCGGTTATGGTCTGGGCCGCAGTGTCGCGTTTTGGCGTCTTTCCGCGATAAGTGTGCTGTCGAGTTTGGGGCAGGCGGTGACGGCCATTGTCTTGGTTTATGCAGGTGTTCTGGTTTTCCAGATGTCGCGCGACAGCCTAGTGGACACGACTGAACAGGTCATGGCCCCAATTAGCTATGGGGCGATTGCCGCGATTGGCTTGTGGCTGGTTTTCCGAGCGCTCCGCAGCTTTGCCCGACGGCACCGCAGCGAAACGGCTCATCACCAACATGATCATCACCACCATCACGACCATCATCACCACGACGATCATCTCGGCGGCGAGGTCTGCGCGGATTGCGGCCACCGCCATGGTCCTACAGCCGAAGAGGTGGCGCAGGTCGGCAGTTTGCGCGAGGCTCTGCTGCTGATTGCAGGCATCGCCGCGCGCCCCTGTACCGGGGCGCTGTTTGTGCTCATCCTGACTTGGCAGATGGGCATCGCCATGGTCGGAATCGCGGGGGCGTTTGCGATGGCGTTGGGCACGGCAACGGTGACCACACTGGTCGGTTGGACCTCATTCGGGTTGCGCGGTGGCTTGCTGGCCTCGGCATCCGCAACTCGGTTTGCGTCCGTGCTGGCTCCGACGATTGAACTGGTTGCTGGGCTGGTTGTCGTCGTCGTCGCCAGCGGGCTGCTGATGCGCGCGATCTAGTCGAATACGGGGTCGGGGTAGCCGACCCGCGCCAGATACAGGCCTTGCGGCGGGCATACCGGTCCGCAGGCAGCGCGGTCTCCAGCCTCAAGTGCATCCCGCACATCATCAGGCGTCCATGCGCCTGCACCGACGCGCTCCAGCGTACCTACGAAACTGCGCACCTGATTGTGCAAGAAAGACCGGGCGCGAACGTGGAAATGCACCTCGGGACCGGAAAAGCCCTGAACCTGCTCAACCCGAAGCTCATCCAGCGTTTTGACCGGGCTGGCGGCCTGACAGATGGACGAGCGGAAGGTGGTGAAATCATGCCGTCCGATCAGCATATCCGCCCCGGCTTGCATCGCATCGACGTCAAGCCGGTGATTGATCTGCCAAACCTGCCCCGCGTCATGCGTCGCAGGCGCGCGGCGCATCAGGATGCGAAACAGATATTGCCGCTCCAGCGCCGAAAACCGCGCGTGCCAGTCTTCGTCCACCCGTGCCGCTTTGACAATGGCCACCGGCTGCGGCCTGAGGTGATAGTTCAACGCTTCGGACAGGCGAAACGGATCCCACTCCTTGACCAGATCGCAATGCGCGACCTGACCAAGCGCATGAACGCCCGCATCCGTGCGCCCGGCGGCGGCAATGGTGTGCTCGCCGGGTTGAATGCGCGACAGGGCCTGTTCGATTGCCCCCTGAACGGATGGCAATTCCTTTTGCCGCTGCCATCCGGCAAACGGTTCCCCTTGGTATTCGACTTTCAACGCGTATCTAGGCATGGGCTGCTGGTAACGCGCTGTGCAAAAGGGGGCAAGGGTGGGAAAGCTCTGGCAAGTACCGTGTCCTCTACCTATCTTGAGCGAAACGATAAAAGCGGGGCGGCGGTTTGGTCATCTCATCCCTGGCAGACAGTCTTGTGCGCGGCGTCGAATCTGTAGGCGACCGCGTGTCCGAGGCACTGTTCGAGCCAGTTATTCGACTGGGCGTCACAGGTTTGGCGCGTTCGGGCAAGACGGTGTTCATCACCTCTCTGGTCGCTAACTTGCTGGATCGGGGGCGGATGCCCGGGCTGGTCGCACAGCAAGAAGGGCGGATCAATTCCGTCTATTTGCAACCACAGCCTGACGATACGGTGCCGCGCTTTGATTATGAAAACCACTTGGCCGTATTGACCGGCCCGCAGCCGCATTGGCCCGACAGCACGCGCGCCGTGTCGGAGCTGCGCCTGTCGTTCAAGGCGCGCCCGGCTGGGTTGCTTGCTGGATTGCAGGGGCCGCGCACTATCCATCTGGATATCGTAGATTATCCGGGCGAATGGCTGCTGGATTTGGGGCTGCTGGAAAAAACCTACGAAGCTTGGTCGGCTGAGACACTGGATCGCATATCCGGGCGGGGCGAAGCCAAAGCGTTTATCGCGCAGGCTAAGGCTGTTGATGCCACCGCAGCACATGATGAGCCAGCGGCTCAGGCGTTGGCCAAGGCGTTCACAGCTTACCTGACAGACGCGCGTGATGCTGGTTACTATGACTGTACGCCGGGGCGTTTCCTGTTGCCGGGCGATCTGGCGGGGTCTCCGGCACTGACTTTTGCGCCATTACCGGTTGAAGGTCACGCCCCTCGGCGCAGCCTGCATCGCGAAATGGCGCGGCGGTACGAAGCTTACAAGTCACAAGTGGTAAAGCCGTTCTTCCGGGATCACTTTGCCCGGATCGACCGTCAAGTGGTTCTGGTCGACGCGCTGGGCGCGATCCACAAAGGGCCACAGGCAGTCGAGGATATGCGCCGCGCAATGGCGGACATCCTTGCGGCCTTCCGGCCCGGACGCAACGCGTGGCTCAGCCAGTTGCTGTTGGGCAAACGGGTCGAGCGTATCCTGTTTGCAGCAACCAAGGCCGATCACCTGTACCACACGCAGCACCCGCGTCTGACGCACATCATGGAGGCATTGACGCGTGATGCCCGCGACCGCGCCAGCTTTGCCGGGGCGGAAACGGCGGCGTTGTCTCTGGCCTCCCTGCGGGCGACGACCGAAGAGATGCGCACCCATAACGGAACCGAGCTGCCCTGCGTGCGCGGCACTTTGCTGAATGGTAAGCAGGCGGCCTTCTACCCCGGTGATCTGCCGGATGACCCTGCCCACCTGCTGGGACCAGCGCGTAATGGGGCGGAAAGTTGGCTGGGCGAGGATTTCGGTTTCATGGCGTTTGCCCCGGCCCACCTGACCCTGCGGCCCGGCGACGGCCCGCCCCACATCCGTCTGGACCGCGCCGCGCAATTCCTGATCGGAGACCGGCTGTGACCGTAACCCTTCGACCCGCCCGCACCACGGATGCCGGTAGTATCGGAGAGATTCTGCACGGCTTTGCCCGTGAAAACGACTGGATGCCCGAATTGCATTCTCGTGCTGAAACCATCGCCTTTTGTGGCCGGATGATTGATCAGGATTGGGTCACCGTGGCCGAAACCGAAGGCGGCGTTGTGGGATTTCTGGCGCTGAATGCAGCCGAGGTTCATTCTCTGTATCTGGCCCCAGCGGCCCGAGGGCAGGGGATCGGGCGGCGGTTGTTGAGGCACGCCATGTCCCGATGCACGCGTTTGTCTTTGTTTGCTTTTCAAGCCAACCAACCTGCACGCCGGTTCTATGAGCGCAACGGGTTCGCCGAGGTTGCCCGCAGCGACGGAGCGCGCAACGATGAAAACCTGCCCGACATCGAATATGTCTGGCACCGGAAAGGAGCTGTCGATGGCTAAAGGTCCGGTACTGATTGATCTTGATGCGGAAGAGCCTGCCGCTGACGTCGCCCAAGCCCCCCCGGTGCCGGACATCGCGCAGCCGCAAGGGCAGGCGATGCAGGCTGCGGCCCGGCTTGCAGCCCGAAAACCTTCAACCCTGTCGCGGTGGTTCTGGGGGTTGGCGCTGGCCGTGATCGGCGCGGTGGTTTCGGTTGCCGCTTGGGATTTTGTCACGTCTCTGATGTTGCGCGCGCCCGTTTTGGGCTGGGTTTTGACGGGTCTGATGGGGGCTTTTGTCCTGGTTGCGCTGATCATTGCGGTGCGGGAAATCGCCGCTATCGGGCGGCTGTCGCGGGTGGACGGGATGCGCCGCGCAGCGGATGCCGCGCTGGCCGAAGGCGATCTGGCGCAGGCGCGCGCAGTGACCACCCGTCTGATTGCCTTTTACAAAGTGCGGGACGAAACCCAATGGGGCCGTGACCGCCTAGCCGAGCGTATGGGTGAGCAGTTCGATGCTTCAACCCTGTTAGCCTTGGCCGAAGACGAGTTGCTGGCCTCACTGGACGCCGCCGCCAGCCGCGAGGTCGAAGCCGCAGCCCGACAGGTTGCAACGGTGACGGCTTTGGTCCCGCTGGCATTGGCCGATGTGGTGACGGCGCTGGCGTCCTCTCTGCGTATGATCCGCCGGGTGGCTGAAATCTACGGCGGTCGCGCGGGATTTCTGGGCAGTTGGCGCCTGACCCGTGCGGTCTTTGTGCATCTGGTGGCAACCGGTGCCGTGGCGGTGGGTGACGACCTGCTGGAACCCGTATTGGGCGGATCGGTCCTCAGCAAGCTTTCTCGGCGATTTGGCGAGGGTCTGGTGAACGGCGCGCTCAGCGCACGTGTTGGAGTGGCCGCGATGGAGGTTTGCCGTCCGTTGCCATTTTCCGAGCGTCACAAGCCCTCGACTCGCGGGATGGTCAAACGTGCGCTCAGCGGTTTGTTTTCGAAAACTTGACTTAACGCAAAGCCGACCTGTCTGCTGGCCTGCATAACAATGCCGGAGCCAGCCATGACCGACCACGGACACAGCCAGCAGGAAATCGCCGCGCGGATCAATGCGCCACCGGGGCGCGGAGTGCTGCGCGATATTGTCTACGGGGGCATTGACGGGTCGGTCACCACTTTTGCCATTGTCGCCGGGGTCGCCGGGGCGGGACTATCCCCCTTCATTATTGTGGCATTGGGGCTGGCCAATGTGCTGGCCGACGGATTCTCGATGGCGGCGGGGAATTATTCGGGCACCAAGGCCGAGTTGGACAATATCCGCCGAATTCGCGCCATCGAGGAGCGCCACATCAGTCAATACCCTGACGGCGAACGCCGCGAAGTGCGCGAGATTCTGGCGCAGAAAGGGCTATCGGGCCGAGTGCTTGAGGACGCCACTGATGCGATCACAGCCAATAACGACAATTGGATAAACCTGATGATCGAGGGTGAATACGGTCTGGGCAGCGTCGACCCCCATCCGATCAAGGCCGCGATGGCAACGTTTCTGGCCTTTCTTGTTGCTGGAATGGTGCCGCTGTTGCCGTTCCTGCTGTCCCTCGATCAAGCATTCGCGATTTCGGCGTGGATGACCATGGGCGTTTTCTTCGCCATCGGGGCCTTTAAAAGCCGCTGGTCTTTGTCTCCGTGGTGGCGATCTGGCGGAGAGACTTTGGTGATTGGTGGCGCAGCGGCTTTGATAGCGTATCTTGTAGGCTCTCTCTTCCATCCCTAATGGCCGAGATTGTCGCAGAACGCGACAATGGGCTGGTCTTGGCTCAAAGGTGCGTTAGGCTGAGAAAATCAGCTTAAAGTGATTGAGCGACCATTGCCGTTGGGAAATAAAAACATTCTTGTTTTAGGGGCATATGGCTTCATCGGCTCTGCCGTTACCCGATCATTGATGGCCAGGGGTGCGCGGGTTTCAGCGTTTGTGCGCAGCAAGAAAACCGCGGCTCGAGTTTTACCAAATGTCGAGCAAGTCCTGGGTGATTTGCGCGCCTGTACGCGGCCCGAGGATTGGGATAACGCCCTTACAGGGATCGATTGCGTCGTGAACTGTGCAGGCGCGTTGCAGGATGGTCCGGCAGATGATCTTGAGGCTGTCCACCATACGGCAATCGCGGCTTTGGGGCAGGCCTGTGCGCAAAAGAGTATCGCAGTGTTGCAGATATCTGCAATCGGTGCAGACCCCATCGCCGATACGGACTTTATGCGCACAAAAGCGGCTGGGGAGGCAGCCCTGCGGGCCTGCGGCGCGCCGCTTTGGATATTCAAGCCAGGTCTGGTCGTCGGACAGTCAGACTATGGCGGTACGGCATTGCTGCGAATGCTGGCGGCGGTGCCTTTTGTGCAGCCCATCGCGCATTCAAAAGTACCGGTTCAATCTGTGGGTATGCCCGACTTATGCGATGCTGTGGTCGAGACCATTGCCGGAAATTTGCCGCAGGGCAGCTACGATTTGGTTGAGGACGCCCCTTTTCCGTTGTCCGAGGTTCTGTCGGAAACGCGCAGTTGGCTCGGGTTTCCAGCGGCGAGGGTGACATTGAACGTCCCTGATTGGGCAACGCGCATTGTTTCTCGCTGCGCGGATGCTCTGGGCCATTTGGGCTGGCGCTCGCCCTTGCGAAGCAACGCAATGACCATCATGGCAAGTGGAGTGGTCGGGAACCCGGAACCCTATCGCGCCGCAACCGGCCGGTCCATGATGCCCTTGCACCAGATGTATGCCGGTCTGACCAGCTCGCGCGAACACAGGCTAAGTGCACGGATGTCCTTAATGATGCCAATGGTCGTAGCGGTTCTGAGCCTGTTCTGGCTGCTGTCAGGCGTGTTCGGGATCATTGGCTTGTCTCAAGCGACCGAGGTTCTGACAAATGCCGGTTGGGGCGTCATACTGGCGACTTTGAGCGTGGTGTTTTGGTCGGTGGTAGACATCGCGCTGGGGCTTGCGATCCTCTGGCGTCCATGGGCTGGACACGCTTGTTTGGCGCAATTCGGCGTCGCGCTGTTCTACCTAGTTGCCGCCAGTTTTGCGACTCCGGCCCTGTGGCTTGATCCGCTTGGTCCGCTGACCAAAATCCTGCCGGTAATGATGCTCTCGTTGGTTGCATGGCCTTTGGTGCAGAAACGATGATGGACCCAGACCTGATCCTTCGATGGCTGCATATTGTCGGGGCTTGCGTCCTGCTGGGTACTGGTGCCGGGATCGCCTTTTTCATGCTTGTAGCGCACCGTACCGGTGATTCCCGTTTCATCGCGCAAACGGCTGGAACCGTAGTGCTTGCCGATCTGGTGTTCACCGCAACTGCGGTCATTGCACAACCGGTGACCGGCGGCTTGCTGGCCTGGCGACTGGGCTGGTCGTTGACTGAGGGATGGCTTCTGGTTTCGTTGGTTCTGTACGTGATCACTGGGCTCTTCTGGTTGCCGGTCGTGTGGATGCAGGTCCAGATGCGCAAGCTGGCCTGTGCGGCAGTTGAAAATGCTGAGGTACTACCACCGGCCTATCACCGTTTGTTTCGCATCTGGTTCGTTTGTGGGTTTCCTGCCTTTGCGGCGGTGTTGACCATTCTTTGGTTGATGATCTCGCGCCCGGCGGTTGGCTGGAACTTGATTTAGCGTCATCGCCACGAAATCACTGAGATTTCTGACTGTTGCCAAGTGGGCGCCTCGGGTAGCCTGACATCGCAACCACTCGGAGAGCCCCTTGGAATCCTTACTTGTTCTTGTCGGATTGATTGTGCTGGCCATTCCGGTGACCATTATAGCTCTGTTGGTCAGTCATACACGCCTGCGTCGGCGCGTTGAGCAATTGGAGAAGCAAATTCTCTCGGCAGGCGCAGAAGCGGTCGCAACGGACCCTAGGGCGATGCCTCCCGAGCCGCGCAAACCGACCGAAAAGCCGGCTAAGACGTCGAAGCCTGCGCCCTGGAGCGCCGCCAAGGCGCAGTCACCCAAGTCACCGGCCGAGGACACACCCCCAGCCGCCGTGGTGTTCCGGGAAGATCGCTTTGTGGCGCTGACAAGCTGGCTGCGCGAGAACTGGTTTTATGCGGTCTCGGCCTTGTCGCTCGCTTTGGCAGGGATATTCTTGGTGCAATACGGCGTGGAAAGCGGATTGCTAACTCCATCTGCACGGGTGATCGCGGCGTTGCTATTCGGCGCAGCCTTGATCGTTGCCGGAGAGGGCATTCGGCGCAAATACGGAGACGACGAAACCTCTGCCACGGCCTATCTGCCTTCGGTGTTTTCCGGGGCAGGGCTGGTCACTCTGTTTGGTGGTATTCTGGCCGCCCGGCAGCTTTATGATCTGATCGGCCCCGAAGCCGCGCTGGCAGCGATGGTCTTTGTTGCGCTGGTCGGGCTGGTGCTGGGCTGGTTTCACGGCCCCTTGCTGGCCGCAATTGGTTTGATCGGAGCGTTCGCGGCCCCGTTTGTTGTCGGCGGCACATCCGAAAATCCGGCTTGGCTTTATGCCTATTTCTTCGTGATCGCCGGTCTGGGGCTGGGCATTGACACGGTTAGGCGTTGGGCTTGGGTTTCGGTATTAGCCTTGTTCGGCGCGTATTCCGCCTGCCTGCTGCTGGTATTGTCCGCGCCGTTTACTGAGGCGGCGTATCTGATGTGCGTGATGGCTCTGGCCGTGGTGGCCATTGCCATCCCTGTCAGGCGCATATGGCCGGATCATGGCGGGCAGATGATCACTTCGATCATCTGGCGCAAAAAGGGGGAGGCCTGGCCAGAGTTTCCAACCCGCGTTGCTTTCGCTGCGGTGGCCGTCAGTTCGGCGATCGTTGCAGTACACTGGGCAGACAGCTCTGATGAGTTCTGGCTTGGCGTCGCCCTGTTATCAGGGTTGACGTTGGTCATGATGCTTTGGGGGCAAGGGGCCAAAGCCTTACAGGATGCGGTTGCACTGCCCGCGCTGGGCCTAATCTGGTTTGTGTTAGTTCATGGCTTGGACAATGGCGTCGTGCTGCGCGCCTTTTCCGAAACCTACGCCAAAACGCCCGAGGCCGATTACCCATGGGTAGTCACCATACTGATCCTTTTGGGCGCGGTAATTTCAATCACCGCGGCATGGCGATCAATGCGTGCACAAACCTACGCCGCGATCTGGGCCGGAGCAGCCGCCGTTTTCGCGCCCGCGCTGGCGATTTCGCTTGAGGTGGGATGGCACCCGGCCTTGGTTATCGGAGCCTACCCATGGGCGCTGCACGCAATTGCGCTGGGCGTTCTGATGGTCATATTTGCCGAACGGTTTGCGCGTGTCGATGGAGACAACCGGATGCGCCCGGCACTGGCCACACTTTCCGCGCTGTCCTGCTTGTCCTTTGCCTGCGTCATCGTGCTGAGCTCGGCGGCCCTGACCATGGCTCTGGTCGTGATGGTTGTCATGGCCGCTGCGCTGGATCGCAAGTTCACGCTACCACCGATGAGCTGGTTTATTTGGGTGGGTGTGTTCACCGTTACGGTGCGGCTGGTGCTGAACCCGGGTCTGGACTGGGCCAGCACGGCCCCCGTTGCCGAGATGGCGCTAGTCTATGCAGCGTCTACAATCGGGTTCTTGGTGGGGTGGCTGCTGATCAGGCCACTCGACCGTCCTGTGGCAACACTGTTGCTGGAAAGCGCAGCCTGGGCCACCGGAGGGATATTGCTGTCGCTGCTGCTGGAGCGTTGGCTCCAGAGTTTTGGCGATGGCAACGCCACCAACAGCCATTGGGGGCTGGGGCTGCTGGCCGTTATCTGGCTGCTGCTGGCCTTTGCGCAGGTTCAGCGGTTCGAGTTGGGCGGCAAGCTGAATTATGCCCGCTACCTGTTGGCCGCGTTTTTTGCCGGGCATGGTCTGTTGCGTCTGGCACAGGCCTTGGCTGATGCAAACCCATTGCTTAATCCGTTTGCGCCTCCGGTTCTGGGGCTCCCGATTTTAAACACGCTAGCGGTGGCCTATTTGCTGCCCGCTCTGACCATTGGGTTTTCTGTCTGGCGGATCCGGGTAACGCCCCTGTGGCTGCGGCGCGCGTGTTGGGGATTGGTCGGTGTTTTGGCCTCAGTAGGGTTGGGGTTGATGATCCGCCATGTCTGGCAGGGGGCCGCGGGCATGTATGAGGGCAACGGTGTTACGCAACCCGAGCTTTATACCTATACAATGGCCTTGCTGGTGATTGGTGCGGTGGTGTTCTACCAGTCGCTCGCACGGCGATCCGACCTGATGCGCAAGGCCGGACTGGCCGTGATCGGGTTGGCGGTGGCCAAGGTGTTCCTGATCGACATCTCTGGTCTGGGTGGTCTGATCCGGGTGTTCTCGCTGCTGGCACTGGGGCTTGCACTGGCGGGTCTTGCGTGGCTGAACCGCTGGGCCAAGCTGCGCCATTCGCCTCAGGGGGCGGAGCCTCTGGACCATTAGGCGCGGGCGTCCTATAAGCGCGGCCATGTATGACCGTTTGGCCATCATTATTCGAATTATATCCCCGGCGCTCTGACCCTCTGAGACGCCGGGCAAAGGTGTTTGAGAACTCGCACCGACCGCTTCGATCCTAGTACGACCAGATCATCCAAAGGACGCTCCCAATGTGCGCCGACACGATCCAGACACCTGACTACAAAGACACGCTGAACCTGCCCAAAACCGAATTCCCCATGCGCGCTGGCCTGCCCAAGCGCGAACCCGCATGGTTGGAGCGGTGGGAGACCATCGGCGTCTACGACCGCCTGCGCGAAAAAGAGGGCCGCACGCCCTTTACTCTGCACGATGGCCCGCCCTATGCGAACGGCCACCTGCATATCGGCCACGCGCTGAACAAGACCATCAAGGACATGATCGTGCGGTCGCATCAGATGATGGGCTTTGACGCACGATACGTGCCGGGTTGGGATTGCCACGGCCTGCCGATCGAGTGGAAGATCGAGGAACAGTACCGCAAGAAGGGCAAGAACAAGGACGAGGTGAACGTTGTCGATTTCCGTCAGGAATGCCGCAAGTTCGCCGAAGGCTGGATCGACATCCAGCGCGAAGAGTTCAAGCGTCTGGGCATCACCGGCAACTGGGCCGATCCTTATATCACCATGGACTATCACGCCGAAGCCGTGATCGCCGACGAGTTCATGAAGTTCCTGATGAACGGCACGCTGTATCAGGGCTCAAAACCCGTGATGTGGTCGCCCATCGAAAAGACCGCTTTGGCTGAGGCCGAGGTCGAGTATCACGACAAGGAGAGTTTCACCATCTGGGTGAAGTTCAAGGTCGTTGACCCAGTCGGTGGAGACGGTCAGCAATTAGAGAACCGTGATTTAGTGGGCGCTTACGTAGTGATCTGGACGACCACTCCATGGACGATGCCATCAAACAAAGCGGTCGTGTATGGTAAAGACATTTCCTACGGCCTCTACGAAGTCACCGGCGCTCCAGAGGAGTGCTGGGCGAATGTCGGGGACAAGTTCCTGCTGGCCGACAATCTGGCTGCCGACGTTCTGGGCCGCGCGCGTCTGAACGACGACCAGTGGACTCGCGTTCGTGACGTGACTGCAGATGAACTGGCGGGCGCCCAACTGACCCACCCGCTGGCCGGGGCCGAGGGTGGCAATGGCGAATGGGACGACATCCGCGATTTCCGCGCTGCCGAATTCGTGACCGATACCGAAGGCACCGGCTTCGTTCACTGCGCGCCGTCGCACGGGATGGAGGAATTCGAACTCTATCGCGATCTGGGCATGCTTGAGCAGGTCATCACCTATAATGTGATGGACGATGGCTCGTTCCGCGCCGATCTGCCGTTCTTTGGCGGCAAATACATCCTGTCCCGCAAGGGTGGCGAGGGTGATGCGAACAAGGCCGTGATCGATAAGCTGGTCGAGGTCGGCGGGCTGCTGGCGCGCGGCAAGATCAAGCACAGCTATCCGCATTCGTGGCGCTCGAAAGCGCCGATCATCTACCGCAATACGCCGCAGTGGTTTGCATCCGTCGACCGCAAGCTGGATGACGGTATGGGCGAGATGGGCGACACCATCCGCGAACGCGCCCTGCGATCCATCGACGAGTTGGTGAAATGGACGCCGCAGACCGGTCGCAACCGCCTGTATTCGATGATCGAAGCGCGCCCGGATTGGGTGCTGTCCCGCCAGCGCGCGTGGGGTGTGCCGCTGACCTGCTTCACCAAGAAGGGCGCTCTGCCGACCGATGCGGATTACCTTTTGCGCAACGAAGACCTCAACGCCCGCATCAAAGCGGCGTTTGAGAAGGACGGCGCAGACATCTGGTACACCGATGGGTTCAAAGAGCAGGTGCTGGACGGCATCGCCAACCCTGACGATTACGATCAGGTGTTTGACGTGCTGGACGTGTGGTTCGACTCGGGTTCGACCCACGCCTTTGTTCTGCGCGACCGTGAGGATGGCACCGAGGATGGCATCGCCGACGTCTACATGGAAGGCACCGACCAGCACCGGGGATGGTTCCACTCGTCGATGCTGCAAGCGTGCGGCACCAAGGGCCGCGCGCCGTACCGCAACGTGGTGACCCATGGCTTCACGCTGGACGCCAAGGGCAACAAGATGTCTAAATCGCTGGGCAACACCATCGTGCCGGAAGAGGTCGTAAAGCAATACGGCGCCGATATCCTGCGTCTGTGGGTGGCTCAGACCGACTATACCGCTGACCAGCGGATCGGGCCGGAGATCCTGAAAGGTACCGCCGACAGCTATCGCCGCCTGCGCAACACGATGCGGTTCATGCTGGGATCGCTGGCTGACTTCACCGAAGCAGATCGCGTTGCGCTCGAGGATATGCCGCGTCTGGAGCGCTGGGTCCTCAGCCGACTGGCCGATCTGGATGAGCAGGTGCGCAAGGGCTATGCGTCTTTCGACTTCCAGGGTGTGTTCAGCGCCGTCTTCACCTTTGCCACGGTTGATCTGTCATCCTTCTACTTCGACGTCCGCAAGGATGCGCTGTACTGCGACGGCGACAACCTGCGTCGCCGGGCGGCGCGCACCGTGCTGGACATCCTGTTTCACCGCCTGACGACATGGCTGGCCCCGGTTCTGGTGTTCACCATGGAAGAGGTCTGGCTAGAGCGGTTCCCGGGCGATGACAGCTCGGTCCATCTGGTGGATTTCCCGGACACGCCCGCCGATTGGCGCGATGCGGAACTAGAGGCCAACATGGCCAAAGTGCGCCGCGTCCGCCGTGCCGTAACCGCTGCGCTGGAAATCCAGCGTCAGGACAAGGTGATCGGTTCCAGCCTTGAGGCCGCGCCGATCGTGCATGTTGAAGATGGCGAAACCCGCGATTTGCTGGCGACCTTCGATGTCGACGACATGTGCATCACCTCGGGTCTGACCATCACCGGCGACCCAGCCCCGGCCGAGGCGTTCCGCGTGCCCGAAATTGAGGGCGTCGCGGTGGTATTCGAAAAGGCCGAAGGCGAGAAGTGCCAGCGGTGCTGGAAGATCCTGCCCGATGTGGGCCGCCATGCCCATGCAGGCGTCTGCGGACGCTGCGACGAGGCGCTGAGCTAAGTTTAAAAACCCCCGGTCCTTTACCGGGGGTTTTTCGTTGCGCCGGGCAGTGCGATCTGAAACGCTGCGCTTATGCCTATGATTGCTGTTGATACCCAATTTGGTCGCCTTGGAGTCGAAGAAGCCAACGGGGCCATCACTCGCCTTGTCTGGAACGGCAAGGATGAGGGGCGAGAGACGCCTTTATTGCAAGAAGCTGCCGCCCAGTTGAGGGCCTATGATCAGGGGCAACTGGATCGCTTTGATCTGCCATATCACGTGGCCGGGTCCGAGTTTCAGCGACAGGTTTGCGATCTGATGTTTGCAATCCCTTTGGGCGAAACCCGAACCTATGGCGATATCGCCAAAGAGCTGGGGCAACCCCCGCAGCCGGTGGGGCAGGCGTGTGGCGCCAACCCGATCCCGGTTATCATCCCGTGCCACCGGGTACTGGCCGCGAACGGAATTGGTGGGTTTTCCGGTGACGGCGGGATCGAGACCAAAGTTGCCCTGCTGCGCCATGAACGGGCGGCAGGCCTGCTGATCTGATAGGCGGAATTCTGTTGCAATCCGGCTGGTTGAGGCTCAACTTGTATCAGATAGAGAATTCAAAGGATCGCATTGCATGACCGCCCAAACCGACCCAGCCGCCCGTAAAAAGGCCATTATCGACCGACTGATGTCACTGGAAGAGCAGGAATTGGCAACCGCGCAGGCCCATTACGATGCGTTTCTGAAGGATTCCCAACTGGATGACCGGGAAGGGCATGACAAGGATGACATCGCCGCCTCGCGCGAGAATGCGGATTTGGCGGCGGCCTTTGACGCCCCGGTCCATGCGCATCATGCCAAGATCGACGTGATCGAGAATACGGATTTCAGCATTACTGACACCGTGCAGCCCGGTGCAGTGGTCAAGTTCAACAACCGACGCTTTGTCGTTTGTGTATCGACCACCCGGTTCGATGTGGATGGCAAAACCTATATGGGTATTTCAACCCAAAGCCCGATCTATCTGGCGATGGTTGGCCTGCAAGAGGGTGACGTCTTTACCCATAACGGCACCGAGTTCGAGGTTCAGGAAGTCCTATAATCCACGCTTTTGCGCTGCGGAATGATCTGCTGCGCAATTCCTGCGAACACCAAGTACAGGCTGGTTACGACCAAGCCCCAATGCGCCCAGCTTTCCGGGTGAAAATCAACCCATGCGGCCCAACCGGCAAAGAATGTCCACGCGAACGCGATGGGCAGCGAGACCGAGCGCCACCGCTCGGTGCGGACCGGGTGAATGAATTTCAGTGGCAGGAACATGGCCAGCGACAGAACTGAAACCAACAGCAGGATGATCCAGAAATTGGGTTCCAGCGCGAAGACGACGATGACGAACATATTCCAGCATCCGGGGAAGCCAGAAAAGGAATTATCCTTTGTTTTCATTCGCGTGTCGGCAAAATACATCGCGCTGGCGAAGGTGATGACGATGATGGCAAACCAGCCGGTCCAGCCGTCCATCAGCCCGGACTTGAACAGAGCAAAGGCCGGAATGAACACATAGGTCAGATAGTCGATGATCAAATCCAGAAGCACCCCGTCGAACTCGGGCGCGTTCTTCTTGACGTGGTAGTGTCGGGCCAAGGGGCCGTCGATGCCGTCCACGATGAACGAAACGACCAGCCACAGATACATCAGGCTCCATTTCTCCTCGACTGCGGCCAGCATGGCCAACATGGCGAAGACGGCTCCGGTCGCGGTGAACAGATGGACGGAAAGTGCTTTGAATCTGAGTGTCATGCAGGTGTCATGGACGATGCGTTCGGCAGATGCAAACCAAAAGCCAAACATGGGTGAATGTGCCACGTAACGATGCAGTGTTGCGTCAGGCTTTGGGGTGGGCGCGGTTGTAGACTTCCATCAATCGCGCAGTGTCGACGGCCGTGTAGGTCTGGGTGGTTGAAAGCGATGCGTGTCCAAGCAGTTCCTGAATGGCGCGCAGGTCACCTCCGGCAGACAGAAGATGGGTCGCAAAACTGTGCCGCATCGCGTGTGGTGTGGCCGTTGCCGGCAAACCAAGTTGCATGCGGGCCTTGGCCATCACCTCTTGGATCGCGCGTGGATTCAGCGGGCCGCCACGTACTCCGCGAAACAGGGCGGCGTCATTAGCCTGTGGGTGCGGGCAAAGCTGTACGTAGCGTTCCACCGCAGCGCGTGCGGCGGGCAGGACGGGAACGATCCGCTCTTTGTTGCCTTTACCAACGATGCGCAGCGTTTCAGGCAGCGGCGCATCGGCTCCTGTCAGAGAGAGCGCCTCGGATATGCGTAACCCACAACCATAAAGCAGCGTGACCACGGCCACATCACGGGCTGAGACCCAGTCGTTGGTCGATTGCAGTTCAACCGTATCTATCATCGCGCGCGCGGCGTCTTCGGCCAATGGTCGCGGCAGTTTCTTGGTGAATTTCGGCGCTCGGGTGGACAGAACGGCGGTGGGTTCGAACCCCTCACGTTCAGACAACCAGCGGTAAAAGCTTTTGACAGCCGAAAGTTTGCGGGCCAGTGATCGCGCACCGACCCCCGAAGCGCGCTGATCTGCCATCCAGGCACGCATGTCAGAAACCGTGATCCGCGCCAAAGCGGCCAGACCCTGTCGTTCGCTGTGGTGCAGGGTGATGAATGAAAGAAAATCAGTGACGTCGCCGCGATAGGCGGTCTGCGTGTTTTCAGACCGCCCGGCCAAAGCCCCCAGACTGTCCAGCCAATGCTGCAACGCATCGCGGCAGGCTGGGGAAATCAGGCTCACGACAGCCAGTGGCGCATCGAGCGTTCGAAGACGCCAGCGAAGAAGGCCAGCAGATCGGTGCCCAATTGAGGTGTAAAGTGGTTGGCGTCTTTTGCACCCATGACGATCATTCCGGGCAGGCGACCCGCTCCGAAATTCAACTTCAGGCAAGCCTCGGATCGGAGTTGGCTAGCCATTGGGCCAAAAATTCGTGGGCTCGGGTTCGGCATCTGACGCAGAACGACCTCGCGCGCAGGGCCGCCGCGGTCCTGGCTAAGATAGGCGTCAATCGCACCTGGTTCGACCACGGTCAAAACGCCCCCCAACTTTTCAATGGCTGGGTCTTCTTGCACGACCGTAGTTTCAAGAACCAGTGTTATGTGGTCGACGCGCAGAATCTCGGCGACTTCGCCGCCCAGGGTGCTTAGGAAATCTTCGAACTCGACTGGGTCCAGCAGGCGCAAGATGGCGCGGTGCACTTGATTGGTGCCTGCGAGATTTTCATATGCTGCCGCGATGACCGACCGATGTGTATCCTCAAGCCGATCCAGCCGGGCTTCGAGCCGTTGCATCGCGATGCCACGCAGGTCGACTACGTTGTCCCCGCGGGCCTGTTCGTTGGCAGACACCAACGCCTGCATCAGATCCTTGTCGTCCAGAACTGCGTCTGGCTCGGCCAGAATCGCCGCGCGGAGATTATCCTTGAGTTTGGTGTTGCTGCTCATGTCCCGTCCGGTCTTTTTTTGTTGAGCGGCTTATAACACGACATGCCGGATTTGCCTTGGGAAAAATACAGGCAAAAGTGGAATTCATATGGGGATGTGTCGGAAAGGCTCCCGCCTGCAACATCCTGATCTTAAAATAAGGATTTGCAGTTGGGCCGGGCGCGGCGCCCGCGGGCGCCGCGCGGGTGCGCAAAACTTACAGGATTTTTTGGCCAGTTTTGGCCCAGTCGGCCAGGAAGGTTTCCAGACCTTTGTCGGTTAGCGGGTGATCAGCCAGTTTCTTGATAACGCCCGGAGGGGCGGTGATCACGTCCGCGCCGATGCGAGCGCTGTCGGTCACGTGGTTCACGGTGCGGATCGAGGCGGCGAGGATTTCGGTCTCGAACCCATAGTTGTCATAGACTTGGCGGATGTCGGCGATCAGGTCCATACCATCGAGGTTGATGTCGTCCAGACGGCCAATGAAGGGCGAGATAAAGGTCGCGCCTGCTTTGGCCGCCAGAATGGCCTGATTGGTCGAAAAGCACAGTGTGACATTGACCATCTGACCTTCGTCAGTCAGCGTCTTACAGGTTTTTAGGCCGGCCCATGTCAGCGGGACTTTGACGGCGATGTTCGGCGCGATCTTGGCCAGCTTGCGGCCTTCGGCGATCATGTCTTCGGCTTCGGTGGCGACGACTTCGGCGGACACGGGGCCGTCGACCAGATCACAAATCTCTTTGGTGACTTCCAGAATGTCGCGGCCCGACTTCAGGATCAGCGAGGGGTTGGTGGTTACGCCGTCCACCATGCCCAGATCGTTCAGTTCGGCGATGGCGTCAATCTCGGCGGTGTCTACGAAGAATTTCATGAGGGCAGTCCTTTGATGGGTTGGCCTTGGTCGCGGATGCCTTTACCTCAAAGAGACCCATGCTGAAACCCCCTGACTAGGAGATGCGGTGAGCACTCAGGAGTATTTTGACCAAGGTGAACTGGTGGCGGTTCTAACCACGCAGCCGCTGGACCGGACGTTGGACTACAAGGCGCCCGAAGGTGGGTGTTTTCTGGGTGCGTTTGTCGAGGTGCCCTTGGGGCCGCGCAAGGTGCTGGGTGTGGTTTGGGGGCCGGGGCAGGGCGGCTTTGACATCAGCAAGGCGCGGTCGGTGATCCGGGTGCTTGAGGTTGCGCCGATGCGCGAAGAGATGCGCGTTTTCTTGGGGAAAGTAGCCGATTACACGCTGACGCCGATGCCTGCGATGCTGCGGCTGGCGACGCGCGCGCCAGGGCTGGGTGATCCGCCGTCGATGCGCAAGATTTACCGCCTTGGCGATGCTGAGCCGGATCGGATGACTGACGCGCGGACCCGTGTGCTTGAGGCGCTGCGAGATTACGGCGGGCTGGCGTTCACGTTGAAAGAGCTGGCCGAACAGGCAGGAGTAACGTCCTCGGTCGTCAAGGGGCTGGTGAAACAGGGCGCAGTTCGGGAAGAGGACAGCCCGCGCGATCTGCCTTATCCACATTTGGACCCGGACCTGCCCGGGAAACAACTGACCGAGGATCAGTCAACTGCCGTGGCCCGATTGCAGGCAGGGCAACGGACCGGAGATTATGGCACAACGCTGCTAAAAGGGGTGACAGGCTCGGGCAAGACCGAGGTTTATCTGGAAGCGGTGGCCGAGGCGCTGCGAATGGGACGGCAGGCGTTGGTGCTGCTGCCTGAAATTGCCCTGACCGCAGAATTTCTGACACGGGTCGAGGCGCGTTTCGGCGCTCGGCCTGCCGAGTGGCATTCTGGGGCGACTATGACCGAACGCCGCCGGGTTTGGCGGATGGTCGGGCAGGGGGGCGCGCAATTGGTCGTGGGCGCGCGGTCGGCGTTGTTCCTGCCGTTCCGCGATTTGGGGCTGGTGGTGGTCGATGAGGAACACGACACCTCGTACAAGCAGGAAGACGGCGTGCATTACAGCGCGCGGGACATGGCGATTCTGCGCTCGGCCATCTGCGGCGGACGCGTGGTTCTGGCGAGTGCGACACCATCGTTGGAAAGCTGGGCCAATGCCGAGGCCGGAAAATACGAGCGGTTGGACCTGACTTCGCGGTTCGGCGCGGCGGTGCTGCCCGAGATGAAGCCCATCGACATGCGGGCCGAGCAGATGCAGCCGGGAACGTGGATTTCTCCGTCGCTGCGGCAGGCTGTGCGGCAGCGGATTGAACGGGGCGAGCAGTCACTGCTGTTCATCAACCGCCGTGGGTACGCGCCCGTCACGCTGTGTCGGGCGTGTGGTGAACAGATCGCCTGTGACCATTGCGACGCGCGGATGGTCGAGCACCGATTCCTCAAGCGCCTTATGTGCCATCAATGCGGTGAGACCAAGCCAATGCCTGATGCCTGCCCCTCTTGCGGGGTTGAGGGTAAGCTGGCCCCAGTTGGGCCAGGAATTGAGCGGCTGGCGGAGGAGGCCGAAGCGACGTTTCCCGAAGCCAAGATTGCGATGCTGAGTTCCGATCTGTTCGGTTCAGCCCGCGCGTTGAAAGCTAAGATCGAAGAGATTGCAGAGGGCGACGCGGATATTGTTATCGGCACGCAACTGGTGGCCAAGGGACATAACTTTCCCAAGCTAACATTGGTGGGCGTAATTGATGCCGATCTCAGTCTGCATGGGGCTGATCTGCGGGCGGCGGAACGGACGTTCCAATTGATGCGGCAGGTCGCCGGTCGCGCGGGGCGTGCGGATAAGCCGGGGCAGGCGCTGTTGCAGACCTTTCAACCGGAACATCCGGTGATCCGGGCGATCCTGTCGGGCGATGAAGAGGGGTTCTGGAAAGCCGAAGCCGCCGGGCGGCAAGCTGCTGGAGTGCCGCCTTATGGCAGGATGGCGGGGATCGTTCTGTCCGGTCCAGAGGTCGGGCCGGTTTTCGATATAGGTAATGCAATGGCGCGAAACGATGCGCCGTTGCGCGACGTGGGGGCGCAGGTTTTTGGCCCCGCTCCCGCGCCCATTGCGCGAATCCGGGGGCGACATCGCGTACGCCTGCTGGTCAAGGCTCCAAAGGGCGCGCCGATTCAGGACGCCATCGCCCGCTGGATCGCACCTTTGCGCCTGAAAGGTGACATTCGTCTGACCGTCGATATAGACCCGCAGAGTTTCTACTGACGTCTGCATACGCGCAGGGCAGTTGTGCGCCAACCCTCTCGCCAAAGCAAAAAAATGGGCGTAGAGGGGTCCCATGTTGAAACCAATGCCCTTGTCCGAGGCGCAGAGCCTTCCGTTCTGGCGCCGTCCCATCACGCTCTTGTTCATGATGGCGCTGACCATGCCCATCGCGTTCAATGGTTGGAGCGCGCTACTGAACAATTTCGTCATTGAGGTGGCGAATTTCGATGGCGCGGATATCGGATTGCTGCATACCGTGCGCGAAATCCCGGGATTTCTGGCCATTGGCGTCATCGCAGTAATCATATTCATCCGCGAGCAGGTGCTGGCCATGATCTCGCTGATGATGCTGGGGGTGGCAACAGCAGTGACGGCGTGGTTCCCCAGCCTTGGTGGGTTGTTGTTCGTGACGTTGTTCAGCTCGATCGGTTTTCACTACTACGAAACGGTCAATCAGTCATTGCAATTGCAGTGGTTGCCCAAGGATCGCGCTCCGCAGATTCTGGGCTGGCTGGTGGCCATGGGCTCGGCCGCGACGGCGGTTGTTTATGGCCTGATCGTGCTGACCTGGGACCGGTTCGATCTGTCCTACAACACGGTGTTCATGCTCACAGGCGGCGTTACCGCGGTGCTGGCGCTGCTTTGTCTACTTGCTTACCCGCAATTCGACGCGCCGACCCCGCAGACCAAGAAATTGATCCTGCGCAAACGCTATTGGCTGTATTACGCGTTGCAATTCATGGCAGGTGCGCGTCGGCAGATTTTTGTCGTGTTCGCAGGCTTTATGATGGTCGAAAAGTTCGGCTTTGAAGTGCACGAACTCACCAGCCTGTACCTGATCAATCTGGTGATCAACATGGCCGCAGCGCCCTTGCTTGGTAAAGCCGTGGCAAAGTTCGGGGAACGGCGCACGCTGATATTCGAATACGCAGGTCTGGCTATCGTTTTCGCGGCTTATGGTGGTATCTACTGGTTTGGTTGGGGCGTTCTGCTAGCGGCCATCCTCTATGTGATCGACCACGTGCTGTTTGCGTTGGCGCTGGCTTTGAAGACTTATTTCCAAAAGATCGCTGACCCGGCGGATATTGCGCCCACGGCGGCTGTGGCGTTCACCATCAATCACATTGCGGCCGTCTTTCTGCCTGCGCTGCTGGGCCTGTTGTGGGTCGTTTCCCCCGGCGCGGTCTTTGGTTTGGCCGCTGCGATGGCCCTGATTTCACTGGCGCTGTCGATGCTGATCCCGCGTCACCCTGAACCGGGTAATGAAACCATCCTGTCGAAATACGCGCCGGCACCTGCGGAGTAATCTCCAGAGCTTGACCTTGGCGGGCCCACGCCCTAGGCGCTGTCTCAACTGAGATAGGAGGCCCCCATGCCCACATTCACCGCGCTTACCACTCTGACCGGCAAGAAAGCCGCCGAAGGTCTGGGCGAAGCGATGGAGCGTCTGGACCCGGAACCCACAGGCGTTGGCGTGTTCGAGGTCGAGGACGGTTCGGGCCTGTGGGAGGTTGGCGGTTACTTCACCGAAGCGCCTGATGAAACCGCTTTGGCCGTATTGGCCGCTGCGTTCGAGGCCAAGCCGTTCGTGGTGTCCGAATTGCCCGAAACGGATTGGGTCGCCCACGTGCGCCGCGAGCTGGCCCCGGTCGAAGCTGGGCGGTTCTTTGTTTATGGCAGCCATGACGCCGACAAGTTGCCCGAGGGACGCATCCCATTGTTAATCGAGGCGGCGATGGCTTTCGGCACCGGCCATCACGGCACCACGCTGGGCTGCCTCAAGGCGCTGGATCACTTGCTCAATGACGGCTTCGAAGCGACCAAGGTGGCCGATATCGGCTGTGGCACCGCCGTTCTGGCGATGGCCGCCGCGCGTGTCTGGGACGGTGATATCATCGCCAGTGACATTGATCAGGTTGCCGTGGATGTGGCCGAGGCCAACTTGAAGGCCAATGACATGGCTGGTCAGGTCCACTGTGTCGAGGCCGCCGGGTTCGACCACCCCGATCTGAAATCGAAAGCCCCTTACGATTTGATTTTCGCCAATATCCTGAAGGGCCCACTCGTCGCATTGTCACCCGAAATAGGAGCGAATCTGCGCGAAGGCGGGCATGCGATCCTGTCGGGAATCCTCAATGAACAAGCCGATGATGTAGTCTCAGTTTATTCGCAGAATGGGTTCAATCTGACCAAAAGGGACGAGATTGGTGAGTGGACGACGCTAATCTTAACAAAACAGGGCTAAAATTAGACCATTTACAGGAGTTTCGTGGATTCTCGCCTCGTTTTTGTCGCAATCTGCAACTACCGTCATAACGTGGTTACGGGGGCGGTTCTTGAGGAGGCTGCCATGACGGGAAAACAACTGGAATTTGATCAGCGCGTTCATCGCCTGAACAAGAAGCATGCCAAGCTGAGCCGGGGTTATCGCGCCACGATGCGCAAGGATGGCCTTGTTGTTATGAAACCACAGCGGGTCAAATCTGCGGTTCCGGCAAAAATGCTTCTGATTTGTCTTGCCGGATTGTTTGCGTTTAAGACGTTTTTGCTGAGCAGCCTTGGCGCTTCGGCTTACCAATACCGTGTTGATAGTCTGGCGCAGGGCACGTCGGTGGAAAAAGCTGGTGCATGGGTCATGCAGATCGATCCGCTGTCAGAATATCTGGCGTCTCAGATCAACGGCTTTATCCGTTAAAACCGGCTTACTTGTAACAGAACGCCGCGCATTTCGTATGCGCGGCGTTCTGTTGTTCCCCTAAGGAAAGGGGTAGGGGTATGCGAGTGGTGGTATCGTCTTAGCGACGACCTTCTGCCACGACGTCAATATCGCCACGGCACAGGCCGATATCATCCAGCTCGCGATCCGTCAGACCGTTCAGGGCATTGCGGGTCGCGCGGGCGTCATTCCATTCGATTGCCGCGTTTACGACCGATGCGAATGTTGCGCCGATACGGCCAACGAGGCCGAACGAGCCAGTGGTGGCGATGCGGGTAGTGTCCAGTGCAGCCATATCCTGTTTCCTTCTGTTAAAGTTCAAATCTTGATCAACCGATCTGAGCGGCATCTAGTGATGTCGATTTACCTGTGCAAGTGCAGAAATTGCATGTGTCCTATGCAATTTTTGCAAGCCAGATTTTCCATTAAGAACCCTTAATTTATTGGCCATTTTGGCGTTAAGAAAAGTGTCGAAATCAGACTTTTCGCGGTCGCAAACAGGCCGTTTTGTCGTCTCTGAGATAGGTGTGTCGTTTTCAGCCAATGCGTCAATTCTCTTGGAAAATGTTCACGCTTCGTGCTAATCGGACATAAAGATCACAAAAACCCTAGCAGGCCGAGGCACATCATGCGGATTTTGGGCATTGATCCGGGGCTTAGGACCCTGGGATGGGGCGTCATCGAATCGCATGGCAGCCGTCTGACCCATGTTGCCAACGGGTTGTGCAAATCAGATGGGGATGATCTGGGGGAGCGGTTGCTGTCGCTGCACAACCAGATTGTCGAAGTTATCGCTGAACACCGGCCTGATCAGGCGGCCATTGAACAAACCTTCGTTAATAAGGACGGGGCTGGTACGCTCAAGCTTGGTCAGGCGCGAGGGGTTGCCTTGTTGACGTTGGCGCAAGCTGGGTTGCCGGTGGGCGAATATGCACCCAACCGGGTGAAGAAAACGGTCGTTGGTGTCGGGCATGCCGAGAAAGAACAGGTCCTGCATATGGTCAAATTGCAACTGCCGGGCTGTCAGCCCAAAGGTGCGGATGCAGCGGATGCGCTGGCGATTGCCATCTGTCACTCGTATTACGGAACCGCACCACAGGCGCGCATGAAAGAGGTTCGGGCATGATTGGAAAACTGACGGGCCGGTTGGACTATCGCGCGGCGGATCACGTGCTGATCGACGTGCGGGGCGTGGGCTACATCGTCTATTGTTCGGACCGAACCATGGCCGCGCTACCGGGTGTGGGCGAAGCGGTCTCAATCTACACCGACATGGTCGTGCGCGAAGACTTGATGCAACTGTACGGGTTTCTTTCGTTGGTCGAAAAAGAATGGCATCGCCTGTTGTGCTCAGTGCAGGGGGTTGGGGCCAAGGTTTCACTGGCTATTCTGTCTGCGTTGGGTCCGGACGGTGTAAGCCGCGCCATCGCTTTGGGCGATTGGGGTGCAGTCAAGGCGGCCAAGGGCGTCGGGCCGAAGACGGCACAGCGCATCGTGCTGGACCTCAAGGACAAAGCGCCGGGTGTTATGGCGATGGGTGGAACGGTGATCGAGGCGATGGACGGACCAGGACTGGAGGTCGTCGAGTTGGCCGAACCGGCACCTGCACCCAAACGGTCGGTGAAAGCCGCCTCGGGATCGGCAGCGGCTTCGGCGGGTGCGTTGTCGGCGCTTGGCAATCTGGGGTATGGACCTTCCGAGGCTGCGTCGGCTGTGGCCGAAGCGGCGGCCAGCCTGCCTGATGCGGGAGAGGCCGAACTGATCCGCGCGGCGCTCAAATTGTTGGCCCCGAAAGGTTGATTGAATGGTAGACGCCGATCCCACCCTGCGCCCCGATCCTCTGCCCGAGGACAAAGACCGGGCATTGCGCCCGCAGGGGCTGGACGAATTCATCGGCCAGGCCGAAGCGCGGGCCAACCTGCGCGTCTTTATCCAATCCGCGCGTCAGCGGGGCGAGGCGATGGATCATACCCTGTTCCACGGTCCGCCGGGGCTGGGGAAGACGACTCTGGCCCAGATCATGGCGCGTGAGCTGGGGGTGAACTTCCGCATGACCTCTGGCCCAGTGCTGGCCAAGGCCGGGGATCTGGCGGCGATCCTGACAAATCTGGAATCGCGGGATGTGTTGTTCATCGACGAAATCCACCGTCTGAACCCAGCGGTGGAGGAAGTGCTCTACCCTGCAATGGAGGACTTTGAGCTGGACCTCGTCATTGGCGAGGGACCAGCCGCACGTACGGTTCGGATTGAGCTGCAGCCGTTCACCCTGGTCGGTGCAACCACGCGAATGGGTCTGCTGACCACGCCTCTGCGCGACCGGTTCGGTATTCCTACCCGGCTGCAGTTTTACACGGTGGGTGAACTGCACGAGATCGTCACCCGCAATGCCCGCAAGCTAGGTGCCCCCGCCGACGATGACGGCGCACGTGAGATTGCGCGTCGATCACGTGGCACGCCTCGGATCGCTGGGCGATTGCTGCGGCGGGTTGTGGATTTTGCCATTGTCGAAGGCGACGGGCGGATCACCCGCGAGCTGGCAGATGGTGCGCTAACACGTCTGGGGGTGGACAATCTGGGGCTGGATGGCGCAGACCGCCGGTACCTTAAACTGATTGCTGAGAATTATGCAGGTGGACCGGTGGGGATTGAGACCTTGTCCGCGGCCTTGTCCGAAAGCCGAGATTCGCTGGAAGAGGTGATCGAGCCGTATCTGCTTCAGCAGGGATTGATCCAGCGCACGCCTCGTGGCCGGATGTTGGCGCAGAAAGCGTGGACGCATCTGGGGATGGCTGCGCCTCGGGGGCAGAGCGATTTGTTTGGTTGAAGCCTTGCGCCGAAGATTTTATGCCTCCGGCGGGAGTAATTTTGAAAAGATGAAGGGCTGGGCGTGACACCCGATCAGATCGAAGCGCTGTTTACGCGGGAAAGTGGTGAGTTCCTGTTTGCCCGGTGGGGTCGTCCCATCGTGCCCATCGTCTTTGGCGTTGAAGATGAAACACTGTCCACTGTCAAAGGCGCGTTCGAGGCTGTGGTGGCTTTGGCCGGGCATAAGATGGCCGAGACCGACCCGGAACTGGGTGCCAATTGCATGGTCTTCTTTTTCCTTGATTGGGAAGAATTGCTGGAAGTTCCTGATCTGGACCGGCTGATCCCGGATCTTGCGCCTCTGGTGGATCGTCTGGTGGCGGCGGATGCCAACCAGTACCGGATATTCCGGTTTGAAGAGGACGGTGCGATCCGTGCGGCCTTTGTTTTCCTGCGGATGGACAACGAACTGTCAAAGGTTCCCGCCGAGACTTTGGCGCTGAGCCAGGTGGTGCAGACCATTCTGCTGTGGTCCGATACTGCGTTTCGCGCGCAGTCACCTTTGGCCGTGGCCGGGGGCACGACTGTTTTGCGCCCTGATATAGCCGAGTTGATCCGCGCAGCCTATGATCCGGTTCTACCGGGGGCGGCGCAGGATACCTCTCATGCGTTGCGGTTGTTCGCGCGGCTGCAAGCGCCTCAGTGAGGCCTAGGTGGGTGATTTTTCGGCGCGCCGGAACGCCTCAACCAAGTCGCTGCCGGTTTCAAAGTAAGCTTCAGGCCCGACCAGATCAGTGACCCCGTAACGGTCCAGTTCCTTGCGGACATCAGGCTCAACCAGCAAGAAAACCAACCGGATGTTCTTGGATTGCAGCAAATCGTGGACATTGCGCAGGGTGTAACCCGCAGTAAAGTCCACATCATCCACCGATGAAGCCTCGATGCAGAACCAGCGCAATTCCGGTTCGTTCTTCTTGACGATTTCGGCGATCTCATCCAACAGCCTCTGTGTGTTGGCGTAATAGAGGCTGTGCGAGAAGCGATAAATCACGAGGCCGGGCTCGAACGAATTCGGGTGGGTAATGGGCTGAGTGTGCCAGCCGCCGTCACTGCTGTGGACGATGACCGCGTTCTTGGGCCGGTATCCTCGGCGGGTGTGGTCGATCAGCGACAGGACCATGGCAAAGATGATCCCTTGTTCTACGCCTACCAGAACCACTACGGCTGCTGTAGCGACGGCAATCCAGAATTCAGATCGGGCTTGCCGGTAGATAGCGGTCAACCCTCTTACGTCGATCAGTTTGACGCCGATCAGAAAGACCACTGCCGACAGTGCGGCGTTTGGCAGGAAAGCCAAAGGACCGGTCAGAAACAGGATGACCACAAGGACAATCGCAACCGTTGTCAGTTGTGCGATCTGGCTGCGTCCTCCGGCACTGGCGACCATCTCGGTCTTGGTGGGGCTGCCGTTGACGACGAAAGTGCCCGAAAATGCGGCCCCCAGGTTGGCCAGTCCCAAGCCGACAAGATCGGTATTTTCGCTGAATTTGTCTTCGTACTTGGCGGCATAGGCGCGCGAGGTGGCGGCGCTCTGCGCCAGGATGACCACAAAGATGGACAAGGCGGTGGGGGTTAGTTGTTTGAACAGAGACCAACTCCAATCCACATTTGGGATCGACAAGGCGGGAAGGCCGCTGGGAACCGCGCCCAGAACGGCAATGCCCGAGGCGCTGAACTGAAAAGCCCAGCTGCAAAAGATGATACCCAGAATGGCAAACAGAGGGCCGGGCAGCTTTGGCGAAAGGCGCTTGCACCCGATAACAACCACCAGAACGGTCAGCGACACTGCAACCGTTGACCAGCTTGTCTGACCATAGTGCTGGACGAGTTCGCGAAGCTTGGCGAGGGTGCCGTGGCCGGATGTTTCGATCCCGAGCATTCCGGGGATTTCTCCGGTCGCCACCTGTATGCCAACGCCGGTCAGAAAGCCGACCAACACCGTGCGCGACAGGAAATCTGCAAGAAAACCAAGGCCGATCAGGCGCGCGGCAATCAACAAAACCGCGGCCATCAGCGCCAGTAACGAGGCCAGTGCCAGATATTCGGAAGATCCTGAAACCGCCATACCCGCCAAGGCTGAGGCGGTAATAGCTGCCGTTGCCGAGTCCGCACCGACCACAAGGTGCCGGGATGATCCGAACAAGGCGAACAGGGCCATCGGAATGAGGATCGTGTATAAACCCGTCACAACCGGGGTGCCCGCGATCTTGGTGTAGCCCATTACTTCGGGGATCGCGAGACAGGCGAATGTCAGCCCGGCCAGAATTTCGGTCGGCAGGGCAGAGCGGGTGATTGGCAGGATGCCCTGCAGGATTAGTAGCTGTAATTTTCCCACTGCGCGCTGGGGGGCTGCCATTCGATCACCCTTTAAATTCAACTCTCTATTTGTTCAGCCTAGTCGCCAAACGGGAAAATTTCGATACCGGGTTTCGGGAGATTTGGCTATTCGGGTCACGCGGGGATTGCGCCGGAGTACTGATCCGTGTGAGGCATAGCCCATCCCGTGCCTTTAGATTTCATTCAGATTGAACCTCCGGAATCGTAAAAATGACTGACCAAAAAGTGCATCTGTACAGAATTCGGGTCTACTATGAAGACACAGATATGGGCGGAGTGGTCTATCACGCGAATTATCTGAAATACATCGAACGCGCTCGTTCGGACTATGTGCGCGGTCTGGGCAATGATCAGAACGCGATGCGGGACGACGGGATCGTCTGGGTGATCCGGCGGATCGAGGCAGACTATCTGGCGCCGGCGCGGTTCGACGACGAATTAACTATCGAAACGCATTTCATCTCACGCTCGGGCGTTCGTCTGACCATGGGGCAATTGGTAAAACGCGGCGAGACCGAGATTTTCCGCGCCACCGTTACCGCCGTTTGTATGAATGCGCAGGGCAAACCGGTGCGGCTTCCGGCAGAGATTCGCGCATTGCTGTAACAAATTACGGCGCAAGGGTGGTTCTATTGGCTTTTCAGGACCATCTGGGTTAGCGTTTGGCAAAACAAGGCCAAACCAACGGCCGTCAGGCAAAACAAAGAGCAGGTTCATGGAAGCTGAAACGCTGGCGCTGGCGCAGGAGATCGATTTCTCCATGTGGGGGCTGTATGCCCGCGCGACCTTTATCGTCAAACTGGTGATGCTGATGCTGGTTGGCGCATCGATCTGGTCCTGGGCGATTATCATTCAAAAGCTGATCAACTACCGCGCTGCCCGACGTGAGGCGCAGGTGTTTGATGAAAGCTTCTGGTCCGGGAACCCTCTGGACGAGTTGTTTGAACAGATTGGTACCCAGCCAGATGGCAGTTCGGAAAAGATTTTTGCGGCAGGGATGATCGAGTGGCGGCGATCTCATCGTACCGATGGCGGCTTGATCGCCGGGGCCACGGCGCGGATTGACCGGTCGATGGACGTGGCGATTGCCAAAGAGTCAGAGACGCTGCAGAAGGGCCTGCCTATTCTGGCGACAGTCGGCTCGACCGCCCCGTTCATTGGTTTGTTTGGCACGGTTTGGGGCATCATGAACGCCTTTATCGAGATTGCCGAGCAGCAGAACACAAACCTCGCCGTTGTGGCCCCAGGTATTGCCGAAGCGCTGCTGGCCACCGGTCTGGGCCTGCTGGCCGCGATTCCGGCGGTGATTTTCTACAACAAGCTCAGCGCGGATAGTGACCGGATCGTTGGCGGCTACGAAGCCTTTGCTGACGAGTTTGCCACCATCCTGTCGCGTCAGTTGGACAGCTGACGATGGGGGCGGCGGTTCAGCAATCCTCGAACGGAAACGGGCGCAGGCGCGGCCGACGTCGCGGTCGCGCACAACCGATGGCTGAGATTAACGTGACGCCGTTTGTGGATGTCATGCTGGTGCTGCTGATCATTTTCATGGTTGCCGCGCCGCTGCTGACGGTTGGCGTGCCAGTGGATCTGCCAAAGACCGCTGCAAGCGCGTTGCCCGGCGACAACGAAGAACCCCTGACCGTAACCCTGACCGCCGATGGCCGGGTGCAAATCCAGACCACGGATGTTTTGCGCGAAGAGTTGATTGGCAAGCTGCGCGCGATTGCGGCAGAACGCAGCAGTGACCGAGTGTTCCTGCGCGCTGACGGGGCGATCCCATATGCACAAGTGATGCAGGTCATGGGCGCGCTGAACGCGGGTGGGTTTTCCAATGTGGGCCTTGTGACCGACACCGGCGGGCCGACCTTGGACGAAGGTGGAGAGTGAGGCCGCGCGGTGGATACCGGCACCAAGATCTCGGCGATTGCCCACGTCACTTTGATTGGATGGGCTTTTTTCGGCGGTACCTTCCGGTCCGAACCCTTGCCTATGGCAGTTCAGGAGGTGTCAGTGGTTTCGGCTGAGCAATTTGCCGCGATGACCGCTCAGAATGACGCGCCCGAAGTGCCGACCCCCACCGCATTGCAGCAGCCTAAAACGCCCGAGGAACAGGTGGCCCCGCCTGAAACGG
Organism: Ruegeria sp. AA6; assembly: GCF_056542865.1. Taxonomy (NCBI): domain Bacteria; kingdom Pseudomonadati; phylum Pseudomonadota; class Alphaproteobacteria; order Rhodobacterales; family Roseobacteraceae; genus Ruegeria; species Ruegeria sp. AA6. The sequence goes on along the minus strand of NZ_JBQGAN010000003.1, from coordinate 142,733 downwards.
TGGACGAAGAGATCACCCCGCCCGAGGTCGTGACCCCGCCGGAACCCGAACCCGATCCTGTGCCCGAGCCGGTTGAGCCCCCGCCCGAGCCGGAGGTGGTCGAGGAACCCCCGATCTTGGATCAGCCCGAACCTGTGACCGAGGTTCTGCCTGTGGCCCCCGGACCCGAGGCCCAGCCGCGTGCCGCTGACAAGGTTGCACCTGAACCCGTTGCCCCGCCGCCGCCCGAAGCGCAGCCGGATGACATCGAAACTCCGGCCGTGTCGTTGGATGAAGGCGCTGAGACGCAGCAGGAACAACAGGATCAAACCGCGCCCGAAGAGGCCACGGATGAAATCGTGACCGAGGCGGAAGAGACTAAAGAGAACGCCCCGCGTACGTCTCCTCGCCCACAGGTGCGGCCAAACCGGCCCGCGCCTCCGCCACCAACCGAAGTGGCCGAGGACCCGGAACCGACTCCGTCCACGCAAGTTGATGAAAGCGCAGTCGAAGATGCCCTGGCCGAGGCGCTACAGCAGAGCAGTGAACCATCCGGCCCACCGCTGACCAGCGGCGAAAAAGACGCTATGCGACTGGCCGTATCGCAGTGCTGGAATGTGGGGTCCTTGTCCACGGATGCACTTCAGACCGTGGTCGTCGTGGGCTTTTCGCTGACGCCGGACGGCAAGGTTGTTGGGGGCAGCCTTAGCATGCTCGACAGCTCTGGCGGGACGGCAGCGTCTGCGAAACAGGCATATGAGGCCGCCCGACGGGCAATTTTGCGCTGTGGAGCCAAAGGATATGACCTGCCTGCTGACAAATACGCGCAGTGGCAGGATATTGAGATTACATTCAATCCCGAGAGGATGCGGATCAAATGATGAAATTTCTGACCAGCCTATTGCTTGGCCTGACGATTTTGACAGCGCCGGTATACGCCCAGAACGGACCGCTGCGGCTGGAACTGGATCAAGGCATTATCGAACCGCTACCTTTTGCGGTTCCAAATTTCGTTCCAGATGGGCCAGCGGCAACGCAATACGCCAACGACATCTCTCGGGTCGTCGCGGCGGACCTGACCGGAACCGGACTGTTCCGCGAGATTTCTTCGGATGCCTTCATAAGCCAGGTCAGCAGCTTTGACGCTCCGGTTCAGTTCGCTGATTGGAAAGCCATCAACGCAGACGCGCTGGTAACCGGGGCGGTGAATGTCTCGGGCAACCGCCTGACGGTGCGCTTCCGGGTTTGGGATGTGTTCTCGGGGCAGGAATTGGGCAACGGTCTGCAATTCGCAGGCACCACCGATGGTTGGCGGCGCATGGCGCATAAGGTGGCCGATCAGGTCTATAGCCGGATCACTGGGGAAGGTGCTTATTTTGACAGCCGCGTGGCGTTTGTGTCGGAAAGCGGCCCCAAGGATCAGCGTCTGAAACGTCTGGCGATCATGGATTATGACGGGGCCAACGTTCAGTATCTGACTGACAGCTCGTCCATCGTGTTGGCTCCGCGCTTTTCACCGACGGGCGACCGCTTGCTTTATACCAGCTATGAAACCGGCCAGCCGCGTATCTACGTTCTGGATGTTGATCGCGTGCAAAGAACCGAACTTAGGACGCAAGAAGGCACGATGAGCTTTTCGCCGCGGTTTTCGCCGGATGGCCGATCAATCGTCTATTCGTTGATCCAAGGCGGTAACACCGACCTGTGGAAGATGGATCTAGCCTCGGGGCAAAGTGTGCGCCTGACTAACACAACGGCCATTGAAACCGCACCCAGCTATTCGCCGGACGGGTCGCAGATCGTGTTTGAAAGCGACCGCTCGGGCACGCCGCAGCTGTATATCATGCCTGCAAATGGTGGTGAGGCGACTCGGATCAGTTTTGGTCAGGGGCGCTATGGCACGCCGGTCTGGTCCCCGCGTGGCGACCTGATCGCATTTACCAAGCAGAACAAGGGCCGGTTCCATATTGGCGTCATGCGCGTCGATGGCAGCGAAGAGCGGTTGCTGACGTCGTCTTTCCTTGACGAAGGACCCACGTGGTCCCCCAATGGGCGTGTCCTCATGTTCACCCGCGAAACACAGGGCGCAAGCGGTCGGGCGACGTTGTATTCCGTGGATATTTCGGGGCGGAACCTGCGCCCGGTCAGAACCCCGGATGGTGGCAGCGATCCATCTTGGGGGCCACTACAGAATTGATCGGGGCAGAGGCTTGGAAAAGTTCACAAAAATTCTGCACTGTGATACAGAGACGGCAATAAACCGATAAAACAACGAGGCACCTGAAATGAATGTATTGGGCAAAATCATAGCGTTGGGCGCGCTTAGTGTCATTGCCGCCTGCACCAACAACGATCCTTCCGCATTGGGCGGAGGGTTTGGTAACGGTGCAAACGGTTCCATCGAACCGGGGTCGCCAAGCGATCCGCGCTCACCAGCTTATTTCCAGCAGACCATCGGCGACCGTGTGTTGTTTGCGGTTGACCAGTCGACCCTGACCCCGCAGGCGCAGACGGTTTTGCAGGGGCAAGCTGACTGGCTGTTGGCCAATCCTGATTACGTGGCGACAATCGAAGGTCACGCTGACGAGCAAGGCACACGCGAATATAACCTCGGTTTGGGTGCCAAGCGCGCCAATGCAGCCCGGGATTACCTGATCTCTCGCGGCGTTGCAGGCAATCGTCTGACAACGGTCAGCTATGGCAAGGAACGCCCGATCGAGATTTGCAGCACCGAGGACTGCTATTCCAAAAACCGCCGCGCGGTGACGGTGCTGACCGGTTCAACCTTGGGGTAAGACGATGAGAATTGCAGGATGGGTTCTGGCCGCGGTGGTTGCGACCGCAGGCATGGCGCAAGCACAGGATCAGCAGACTTTGGCGGATATCCGGCAAGAGCTGACGGTGCTGCATGTGGAAATTCAGCGCCTCAAGCGTGAGTTTTCGACAACCGGGTCGCCGGCTCCGAACCTGTCCGGTAGTTCGATCCTTGAGCGTGTAGACGCAATCGAGGCTGAGTTGCAGCGCCTGACAAGTCAGACCGAACAGTTGAACCAGCGGGTGCAGAATGTGGTCACCGACGGCACAAACCGGATTGGTGATCTCGAATTCCGTTTGGTTGAACTGGAGGGCGGCGATCTAAGCACTTTGGGCGAAACCTCGACCCTTGGAGGCGAAACGCAAATCACTGCGGCGACGCCCATCACTCCGGCTACCCCGTCTGTGTCCGATCAGGGAGAGCTGGCAATAGGCGAGCAGGCGGATTTTGAGGCCGCTGCGCTAGCCCTGGCCGAAGGTGATTTTCAGGCTGCCGCCGATCAGTTCGCGCAGTTCGACACATCTTATCCCGGCAGCCCTCTGGCGCCGGAAGCGAACTTGAAGCGCGGGCAGGCGCTGGAAGGTTTGGGTGACACGCGTGAGGCCGCGCGGGCATTTCTGGCCAGCTTTACCGGTGATTCCGAAGGCGCGTTTGCGCCCGAGGCTCTGTTCGAACTGGGGGCAGCATTGGGACGTTTGGGTCAGACAGATCAGGCCTGTATCACACTGTCCGAGGTTGGGGTGCGGTTTCCTGCCTCGACCACGGTCTCCGCTGCCACGCAGGAAATGGCATCACTGGGTTGTTCTTGACCCGTCAGGCCGACACTCTTCGATCAGAACTTCGCGCGCGGTTGCCTGAAATGTTACCGCCGCGCTTGGGCATTGCCGTTTCCGGCGGCGGAGATTCCGTTGCGTTGATGCACTTGTTGCAAACCATCGCGCAGAATGAGCAGATCAACCTTTTCGCAGCGACTGTAAATCATGGGTTGCGCGCCGAAGCCGCAGCCGAAGCTGAGCGTGTGGCCGAACAGGCGGCGCAATTGGGCATCCCGCATGACACGCTGCTTTGGGAAGGCTGGGATGGTTCGGGAAACTTGCAGGATCAAGCGCGTCAGGCGCGGTATCGGCTGCTGACCGACTGGGCGCAACGCAACGACATCACGGCAATTGCCTTGGGCCACACATCGGATGATCAGGCCGAAACAGTGCTGATGCGACTGGGCCGGGCGGCTGGCGTCACGGGCCTTTCAGGTATGCCCCATGCGCGGACGCGAGACGGAATCACATTGCTGCGTCCGATGCTGAGGATTACTCGGCAAGCCTTGCGGGACTACTTGTCAGAACAAAGCGTGGGTTGGATCGAAGACCCGTCGAATCACGACCAGAAATTCGATCGGATCAAGGCGCGCAAGGCGGTGTCTGAGTTGGAGCCTCTTGGCATTTCCGCTCAATCCTTGACTCGTGTGGCTGAAAATCTTGCACAAGCGCGTGAGGCTTTGGCCTGCTTTACGCAGGAAACCGCGCGTAAGATCACGACCGTTGATGGTGGTGACGTATGCTTTGACCGCAGCGGCTTTGGGTTGCTGCCGACTGAGATTCAAAGGCGGTTGGTTACGGGGGCAATCGCATGGATTTCCGGGCAGGGGTATCCGCCGCGGGGCTCTGCGGTGGATCAGGCCGTGGCTTCGGTGCGGGATGGTCAGGCCTTTACGCTGGCTGGATGTATGTTGGTGCCGCAGGGCGATAAAACGTGGATTTGCAGGGAACTAAACGCAGTGGCAACGCAAACCTCAGAGCCTCACGAGGTATGGGATAACCGCTGGGTTCTGTATGGCCCCGAAGCTATTGGCGCCGAAGTGCGCGCATTGGGTGAGCGCGGTTTGTCGCAGGTGGATAACTGGCGCGCATTGGGCAAACCGCGTCAGGCGCTATTGTCGTCTCCGGCGGTTTGGAGCGGTGAAACCCTTATTGCGGCGCCATTGGCCGGTTTTTCGAACGGTTGGGCGGCTGAGTTGGCCCCGCAACGGGCCGAGTTCCAGCATTCGCTTTTATCGCATTGAACCTGCTTGAATCATCTCTATTTTATAGAGCAACCCGGCAGACCCCCATCTGCCGAAATCTTTTGGGAGATTTTCCTTGGGCAACGCTCGTAACATCGCTTTCTGGGTCGTTCTGTTTCTGCTGATCCTTGCACTGTTCAATTTCTTCAGTGGTCAGGGTGGAACGCTTCAGAGCAATGAAAGAACTTATTCCGATTTCGTCAGTGCCGTTGAGGGCGGCGAGGTCAAGAGTGTGACGCTGGACGGAGAGCAGATTCGCTATTCCACGCAAAGCGGCGCAAACTATGTCACCATCAAGCCCGGTGACGCAGAAGTCACCAAGTTGCTGATTGATGAAAACATCCCCGTTCAGGCGGTAAAACAGCAGCAGTCCGGGTTCCAGTCGTTCATTCTGACGCTACTGCCCTTCCTGTTGCTGATCGGTGTGTGGATTTATTTCATGAACCGGATGCAGGGCGGCGGCAAAGGCGGTGCGATGGGCTTTGGCAAGTCCAAAGCCAAGATGCTGACCGAAAAGCATGGTCGCGTGACCTTTGATGACGTGGCGGGCATTGATGAGGCCAAGGAAGAGCTGGAAGAGATCGTGGAATTCCTGCGCAACCCGCAGAAATTCTCGCGCCTTGGCGGCAAGATCCCCAAGGGCGCGCTGCTGGTTGGCCCTCCGGGTACTGGTAAGACGCTGTTGGCCCGTGCCATCGCAGGTGAGGCGGGCGTGCCGTTCTTCACCATCTCAGGCTCGGACTTCGTTGAGATGTTCGTTGGTGTAGGTGCGAGCCGTGTACGTGACATGTTCGAACAGGCCAAGAAGAACGCGCCTTGCATCGTGTTTATTGACGAGATCGACGCCGTCGGTCGCCATCGTGGTGCAGGCTATGGCGGCGGCAACGACGAACGCGAACAGACCCTCAACCAGTTGCTGGTCGAGATGGACGGGTTCGAGGCCAACGAAGGTGTAATTATTCTGGCCGCTACCAACCGTAAAGACGTCTTGGACCCGGCTCTGCTGCGTCCGGGTCGGTTTGACCGGAACGTGACCGTCGGCAACCCCGACATCAAAGGCCGTGAGAAGATTCTGGGTGTTCACGCACGCAAGACGCCGCTGGGCCCCGATGTCGATCTGCGCATCATTGCGCGGGGTACGCCGGGCTTCTCGGGCGCCGATCTGGCGAACCTCGTGAACGAGGCTGCGCTGATGGCTGCACGCGTTGGCCGCCGCTTTGTCACGATGGAAGACTTTGAGAACGCCAAGGACAAGGTGATGATGGGGGCCGAGCGCCGCTCGATGGTGCTGACCCAGGACCAGAAGGAAAAGACCGCCTATCACGAGGCTGGCCACGCCGTGGTTGGTCTAGAACTACCGCTGTGTGATCCGGTTTACAAGGCGACCATCATTCCGCGCGGTGGTGCTTTGGGTATGGTTGTCTCATTACCGGAAATGGATCGCCTGAACTATCACCGTGATGAGTGCGAGCAAAAGCTGGCGATGACCATGGCTGGTAAGGCAGCCGAGGTGATCAAATACGGCGAAGACCACGTCTCAAATGGTCCTGCAGGTGACATCATGCAAGCCAGCCAATTGGCGCGGGCTATGGTGATGCGCTGGGGCATGTCGGATAAGGTTGGTAATATCGATTATGCCGAAGCCCATGAAGGGTATCAGGGTAACACCGCCGGTTTCTCGGTTTCAGCGCACACCAAAGAACTGATCGAGGAAGAGGTGAAACGCCTGATCCAGCAGGGTTACGAGCGTGCGCACCAGATTCTGACCGAGAAGAACGAAGAATGGGAACGTCTTGCGCAAGGTCTTCTGGAATACGAAACCCTGACTGGGGATGAGATCAAGCGCGTCATGAATGGTGAATCGCCCTCAGAAGGCGATGACGACGGCGACAAGCCTGACGAGGGCAGCGCGCCCAGCGTGACGGCGATCCCGAAGACCAAGGTCAAGAAGTCTCCGCCCGACGGTGGGATGGAGCCGGAACCTTCGGCATAACAACAGCAGCCCCGGGCAATGTCCCGGGTCTTTTTTTGCCTTTTCATTTTAGGGAAGCTGGCCTCTATTGCCCGTAGAGCAGCTTTGAAAAGGACCTGAAATGCCCGTCATGCGCGAGACCGAGTACAAAGGCGAAGTTGTCTGGCTGGGGCATGTGCCCGCTGGTGAGTCTATTCGGGCTCATGCTGTTGATACGCTCGATCTGGGGTTCGCCGGAGACCGTGGCGCGCGGCACGAAGGTGAGAACCGCGCCTCGTGCGTGCGGGTTAAAAATCTCTACCCGCAGGGCACGGAAATCCGCAATGTTCGCCAATTGTCGATCCTGTCCGCTGAAGAGATTGAAGCGACAGCGCAAGAGATGGGGTTGGACCATTTGGCCCCTTCCTTTTTAGGCGCCAGTATCGTGCTACGCGGCATCCCGGATTTTACGCACATCCCGCCGTCTTCGAGGTTGCAAGCCGCTGGCGGCGTCACCATCACGGTCGATATGGAAAACCGCCCATGCGTGATTCCGGGTCGAGAAATCGAAGCTGATCTTCCGGGTCACGGTGCGGCCTTCAAGCCGGCGGCTCAGGGGCGGCGCGGTGTCACCGCATGGGTTGAACGCCCGGGAGAATTAAAGCTGGGCGATAAAATGACTCTGTTTGTGCCGGACCAACGGAATTGGGCACCATAGGACCGGTCCGTTTCCAATTAGAAACACCGGAGTCGCCCCAACGCCGTTTCGCGGCATGAATATGTCGGAATCTATAGCCTTCTATATTGTGCACGACGGTATGGGTTACGCAGCGCCGACGCCCCGCGTCGGTTTTGCACGCTATTCAATCAAGGACTCTGGCCAATGAGCTACAAATCCGACATCGAAATCGCCCGCGAAGCGAACAAGAAACCGATTCAGGAAATCGGCGCAAAGATCGGCATCGACTCTGCCGATTTGCTGCCCTACGGCCACGACAAGGCGAAGGTCAGCCAGGACTTCATCAACTCGGTCCAGGACCGTGAAGACGGGAAGCTGATTCTGGTTACCGCGATCAACCCGACCCCAGCGGGTGAAGGTAAGACCACGACCACCGTTGGTCTGGGTGATGGCCTGAACCGCATCGGTAAAAACGCGATGATCTGTATCCGTGAAGCCTCGCTTGGCCCGAACTTCGGCATGAAGGGCGGCGCTGCAGGCGGCGGTTACGCGCAGGTTGTTCCGATGGAAGAGATGAACCTGCATTTCACAGGTGACTTCCACGCCATCACCTCGGCCCACTCGCTGCTGTCGGCAATGATCGACAATCACATCTACTGGGGCAACGAGTGCGACATCGACATCCGCCGCGTCGCATGGCGTCGCGTTGTCGACATGAACGACCGCGCTCTGCGTCAGATCACCGCCTCGCTGGGCGGCGTGTCGAACGGCTTCCCGCGCGAAGCAGGCTTTGACATCACCGTGGCATCGGAGGTTATGGCGATCCTTTGTCTGGCGACCGACCTGAAAGATCTGGAAAAGCGTCTGGGCGACATCATCGTTGCTTACCGCCGCGACAAGACGCCGGTTTACTGCCGCGACATCAAAGCCGAAGGCGCAATGACCGTTCTGTTGAAAGACGCGATGCAGCCGAACCTGGTACAAACGCTGGAAAACAACCCGGCATTTGTCCACGGCGGCCCCTTCGCGAACATCGCGCATGGCTGTAACTCGGTCATCGCGACCAAGACCGCTCTGAAAGTTGCTGACTATGTCGTGACCGAAGCTGGTTTCGGTGCCGACCTGGGTGCTGAGAAGTTCATGAACATCAAGTGCCGCAAGGCGGGCATTGCTCCTTCGGCAGTGGTGCTGGTCGCGACCGTGCGTGCGATGAAGATGAACGGCGGCGTTGCCAAGGCTGATCTGGGCGCGGAAAACGTTGACGCCGTTCAGTCCGGTTGCGCCAACCTGGGCCGTCACATCGAGAACGTGAAATCGTTTGGTGTTCCGGTTGTTGTCGCCATCAACCACTTTGTCACCGACACTGATGACGAAGTGCAGGCGGTCAAGGATTACTGCGCCGAGCACGGCGTAGAAGCGATCCTGTCGCGTCACTGGGAACTGGGCTCGGATGGTTCCGCGCCTCTGGCCGAAAAAGTTGTCGAAATCGTCGAAGGTGGTTCCGCGAACTTCGCGCCGATCTACCCCGACGAAATGCCGCTGTTCGAGAAAATCGAAACCATCGCCAAGCGCATCTACCGCGCAGACGAAGTTCTGGCAGACAACAAGATCCGCAACCAACTGCGCGAGTGGGAAGAAGCGGGCTATGGCAATCTGCCGGTCTGCATGGCGAAAACCCAGTACTCGTTCTCGACCGATCCGACCCTGCGCGGTGCGCCTACTGGCCACTCGGTTCCGGTGCGTGAGGTTCGCCTGTCGGCTGGTGCTGGCTTCATCGTGGTTGTCTGCGGTGAGATCATGACCATGCCCGGTCTGCCCCGCAAACCCGCGGCTGAGACGATTCGCCTCAACGACGAAGGCCAGATCGAGGGCTTGTTCTAAGCGCCCGAATGATACATCTCGTGGTCCGGGGGTATCCCCGGGCCGTGAGGAGAAGAACATGCCCACTCTGACACCGCCGCAAGACTGTAACTCGATGCAGGACGTGCGGCTCCAGATCGACAACTTGGACCGCCAACTGATTGAGATGTTGGTGATCCGCGCAGGTTACATTGATCGTGCGTCCGCGTTGAAACCCGGTGAGGGGCTGCCCGCCCGTATCCCGGATCGCGTCGAAGAAGTGGTGCAACGCGTGCGCAAAAGCTCGGACGAGTTGGGCATGGACCCCGACCTTGCGGAAAAGCTCTGGCGTATTTTGATTGACTGGTCGATTGCCCGCGAAGAACGCGTGATCGGCCCCGACTGAACACACGGGCGCTTTGTGCGCCCGATCCGTTTTTGAAAGAAGGGATCAAAGGATGGTAGCGCAGGTTATCGACGGTAAGGCTTTTGCGGCCAAGGTTCGTGCTCAGGTGGCCGATCAGGTTGCAAAGCTGAAAGAGGAAAACGGCATCACCCCAGGTCTCGCCGTGGTTTTGGTGGGCGAGGACCCGGCCAGCCAGGTCTATGTCCGCTCGAAGGGCAAGCAGACCGTCGAGGTCGGCATGAACTCGTACGAGCACAAGCTGGACGTTGAGACTTCAGAAGAGGACCTGCTGGCGCTGATCGACAAGCTGAACAACGATCCGGCTGTACATGGCATTCTTGTGCAGCTGCCGCTGCCCAAGCATCTGAACGAAGATCTGGTGATCAACTCGATTGACCCGGCCAAGGATGTCGACGGCTTCCACATCTCAAACGTGGGTCTGCTGGGCACCGGTCAGAAGTCCATGGTGCCTTGCACTCCGCTGGGTTGCCTGATGATGCTGCGCGACTACCACGGCTCGTTGTCGGGTATGGATGCAGTTGTGATCGGTCGTTCCAACATCGTTGGCAAACCGATGGCGCAATTGCTGCTGGGCGATAGCTGCACCGTGACCATCGCGCATTCGCGCACCAAAGACCTGCCGGACGTCGTGCGCCGCGCCGACATCGTTGTCGCTGCTGTTGGACGGCCCGAAATGGTGCCGGGCGACTGGATCAAGGAAGGCGCCACCGTGATCGACGTAGGCATCAACCGGATTGAACGCGACGGTAAGAACAAGCTGGTCGGTGACGTCGACTACGCCAGCGCGGCTGAGCGTGCGGGCGCGATCACCCCGGTTCCTGGCGGCGTCGGTCCGATGACGATTGCCTGCCTGCTGGCTAATACTCTGACCGCCTGCTGCCGTGCAAATGGTCTGCCAGAGCCAGAAGGTCTGACCGCCTGATTGGCAGATAGCGTCGCTGACTATCGAGGCCGGAGAGTGGAAACACTCTTCGGCCTTTTCTTCATGAAGATCGCATTAAGTTTGAATCGCTGGGGTTTGAAGTATTTGAATTCGGTGATAAATAAATTATTCCAGCCGGTTACGTGATTTTGTTGCAGGTCGTCGGGTTTTGGGCTGGGCACCGCCGACCATTCACTGAGTGAGTATGACAGCCATATCAAGCCCAATTCTGTCCGCGCTCTCCTTGCGTCGAGTAATCGCGGGCGTTGCTTTCCCGCCGTTGCTGGCATGTGCTTTCCAACCCTTTCCTGATCTCTATTTAACCTATGATCAAAGGTTGGCGTTCTGGATCGGAGTGATGGGACTGGCGTTATGTGTGACATGGGTTGCGCGGTATTTGGTGCGGCGTTTTTTTCCCGATACGCATTTTTCCTGGCGCGACGTTGCCTTGGTAGTCGTCATTCTGGCGTTGTTTGTACCGCCCCTCTGGCTCATGTCGGTCCTGTTGATCACTGTAGGTGGGCAACAGGCACCGGGCCTTTTGTCAGTGGCGCCATATGGTGCGCTATTCGCCACCGGGTTGGTACTGGTTCGAGGCCATAGTCAGGTCGTCCCGACGCAGGAAACAGCTTCGCCTTCGGCTCCGCGTTTGGCAAATCGCCTGCCGGGTTCGTTTGCGGGCGAAGTTTACCGGCTTGCTGTTCGGGACCACGCCGTCGATGTGGTGACATCCGAGGGCACATTCACCATCCGATCAAGGTTTACCGACGCAATAGCTGAAATGGAGCCGGTTCCGGGACACAGCACGCACAGGTCGCACTGGGTGGCTGATGATGCCATAGTTGGGACCCAAAGGAAGGACGGTAAGATCTTCCTGCGATTGAAGAACAGCGATCTGGTTCCGGTCAGCCGAAAATACAAACCCCAATTGGAACAGGACGGGGTACTCTGATGTTCGCTACCGCGGCATTGGGATGATCCGAGGCTGCGGGCCCGTCAGTATCGCCAAAGCCTGCTTTTCCATAAGGGTATCCAACACATGATCCGAACATCGCATCCCGCCAGTATATGTGCCATAGGCAGGTAGGATCAGCCGTGTTTGATCCACAAGGAACGCCGGGCGGGTAATCGCGCGACCGCGCGTCCTTAGCCCGGCTTTGGGATGATAGTGGCCCGAAACTTCGGCTTGCGCTTGTTCTTCAGCGATATGGCGAAAGGTCAGGGGGCCAATTTTGCATTCCGATAGATGCGAGCCCCCCAGATCAATAGGGCCGGGATCGTGGTTGCCTTCGATCCAAACCCACCGGCGACCGGCTTGCAGAGCCATGATGTCGCGCTTTTCGGTCGTGTCCATCGCCACAGAGGCATCCAGATCGTCGAAACTGTCCCCCAGACAAATCACAGTGCCGGGATTTGTCGCGGTCATATCGGCAGTCAGGCGGGTCAGGGTCTCTTGACCGTCATAGGGCGGCAAGGTCGGGCCGCCCAAGCGCGCGATGCGTTCGGACTTGCCTAGATGCAGGTCTGAAACGCAAAGAAGTCGCTGATCCGGCCACCATAAGGCACCGGATCCCAACGCGCTGAGGGTTTGCCCCGCGAAAGTAAACGTTACTTCGTTCATGATCCGTTCTTTGCGCGTTTCGTGCTGTCGCGCAAGGGGTATCAGTTGGGGTCTAGGCCCGCAGCTTGTAACAGGCGGGCGCTTTCCTCGGCCAGAAGGCGTTCCTCGGCTGCTCCTTTCACCGGAACCTTACCAACTTCAAGAAAGAGCGGCGCGGCCAGAGGGGAAACCCGGTCCAGACGCAGAAGGTCAATCCGGTCACCGATACGGGCGATCATTGCTTCGATTCGACCAAAATCAACCAGCCCCCGCATCGCCTCTTCTCGGGTGATTTGCATGAGTAGGTGATCCGGGTCGTATTTCAGCAAGGTGTCATAAAGAATATCCGACGAAAACGTTGCCTGACGCCCGCTTTTGCGCTGTCCGCCGGTATTACGCTCGATCAGGCCAGCGATAGTGGCCGAGGCGCGGAATGTCCGCTTCATCACCGCGTTTCCGGCCAGCCATGTCTCAAGCCCGTCTCGCAGGGCGTCCAGTTGAAATAGCGGGCGGGGATCGGTCACTGCATCCAACCCCCAGATCAGAGTGGCATAGTCGGTTGCAACGAAACCCAGCGGAGCCAAGCCGGTTTCTTCCATCCGCTTGGTCAGCAGCAGGCCCAGCGTTTGTTGCGCGTTGCGACCGGCGAAACCGTAAACACACAGGTTCTCGCGCCCGTCGTTGGGAAAGCTCTCGATCAGCAGCCGGTCGCGTTGGGGCAGGCGGGACATGTCGCGCTGCAGGGCCAGCCAGTCGGCCGTGTGGGCGGGCAGTTGCGGCCAGTCGGGTTGCGAGAACATGCGCAGGATACGGTCGCTCAGTTGCGTTGAAGTGGCGAATTTCGTGCCCGAGAACACCGCCACTTTCGGTTTTCGATCTGCGCGGCGGCTAACCTCGACCACCATCTCGCGTAGCCCCTCATACCGCACGATCTGTCCGCCGATCAGGAACGTATCGCCCTGGGTGAGCGAGGCGGCAAAAGCCTCTTCGACCTCGCCCAGTGGTTTGCCACCGCGATTACGTTTCAGGCGCACTTTCAGCGTGTCAGTGTCCTGTATGGTGCCGAGGTTCATTCGGATGCGCTGTGCCGCGCGTGGGTCGCGTAGCTGCCACTGACCGTCGGGACGTTGTTGCAAACGCTGCCAGCGGTCATAGGCACGCAGGGCGTAGCCTCCGGTCGCGCAGTACTCCAGACAAGCGTCGAATTCTGTGCGGGGCAGATCTGCATAAGGTCCGGCGGCGGTCATTTCCGCAAACAGAGTGTGTGCGTCGAATGGCCCAGCCGCAGCAGCGATCAGGATATGTTGGCACAAGACGTCTCGGGGGCCGGGGCCGCGCGGCTCTCCGTCCAGATCATGCGCTTTGGCGGCCTCAAGTGCTGCGACGCATTCGACGACCTCAAATCTGTTTGCAGGCACCAGAAGGGCCTTGGAGGGCGCATTGTAGCGGTGATTGGCACGCCCGATCCGCTGCACCAGCCGTTTGACGTTCTTGGGCGCGCCGATCTGTATCACCAGATCCACATCGCCCCAGTCAATCCCCAGATCCAGAGAACCAGTACAGACAATGGCGCGCAGGTCCCCTCGCACCATAGCTGCCTCGACCCGTTCGCGCTGCTGTCGATCCAGACTGCCGTGGTGGATGCCGATAGGCAGACCGTCGTCGTTGGCCAGCCAGAGATTATGAAAGAAAATTTCGGCCTGCGCGCGGGTATTGTGAAAGATCAACGTGGTTTTGTGTTGCTTGATCTTCTCCAACACGGCCGGGATCGCGTAGGCTGCGCCGCCACCTGACCACGGTGGCATTTCCTGCGTTTCCAGCATTCGGATATCTGGGTCGGGGCCAGGGTCCGCTTGCACGATCTGACACGGGTCGGGATGCCTTGCCAGAAAACGCGCGATGGCCTCGGGGTCTTCGACTGTGGCCGACAACCCAACACGGCGCAGATCGGGGCATAGGGATTGCAGCCGTGCGAGGGCCAGCATCAGTTGATCGCCCCGCTTGCTTTCTGCCAGTGCATGGATTTCATCGATGATAACGCGTTGAACACCTGAAAACATCCGCGGGGCGTCCTCGTAAGACGTCAGCAGGGCAAGACTTTCCGGCGTGGTCAGCAGAATATGCGGAGGGTCCACGCGTTGCCGTTTCTTTTGGGTGGCCGAGGTGTCGCCGGTGCGGTCCTCAATCCGAATGGGCAGGCCGATCTCATCTGCTGGGCCGCGAAGGTTGCGGCGAATGTCGGCAGCCAGAGCCTTGAGCGGCGAGACGTAGATGGTGTGTAGGCCCGCATGGTCCTGCTCGGCCAGTTCCGCCAGAGTGGGCAGAAAACCGGCCATGGTCTTGCCGCCACCGGTCGGAGCGATCAGCAAAGTGGCCGGGTCTGACGCCCGGTCGAACATGTCTTGTTGATGAGGGTGGACGGACCAACCCTTGGCGGCAAACCAATCTGTGATCCGGGCGGGAATCTGCGTCATGCGCGCAGATTAAACGGCCCGTCAGGAGATTGGCACGGAGTTATTTGACGATTTTCTCGTCTTTGACGAACATGTTGGACCACGCCCGGTCGATCAGGTCGGGGCTCATCTGATAGGGGATGCCCTCGAACTCGCAGATCGAGATCATCTGGTCGATCAGGAAGATCGGCTGATAGTTCGCATAGATATTGTTGATGGTCGGGTATTTGACCTTCAGCAGATGGACCAAGGCAGCCTCGTCCAGCGGCATGCCGCGTTTGCGGGCCACCATGGCAAAGATTTTCAGGAAGTTTTCCTGGTTCGGTCCGTCGATCTTGATCTTGAAGAAGATCCGGCGCAGGGCCGCTTGGTCGAAGATTTCGTTCGGGTGGAAGTTGGTCGAGAAGATGACCAGCGTGTCAAAAGGTACTTCGAATTTTTCACCCGATTGAAGGCCGAGGATGTCCTTGCTTTCTTCCAAGGGAACAATCCAGCGGTTGATCAGCGCCTGCGGTGGTTCCTGCTGACGTCCAAGGTCGTCAACGATGAAGATGCCGCCGGTCGATTTCAACTGCAAAGGCGCCTGATAGGTCCGCGCCGTGGGGTTGTAGACCAGATCCAGCATGCTCAGCGACAATTCACCACCCGTCACCACGGTCGGGCGTTCGCATTGAACATAGCGCGAATCGAACCGCTTGAGGCGGCGCAGGCTGTTGGGGTCGTCGGGTTCCTGTTCGATCGCGGTGTGAACGATCGGGTCATAGACTGTGATCACCTGACCGGCATATTCGATAGCATAAGGGACATAAACATTGTCCCCCAGCGCGTCCCTGATCCCGTTCGAGATGGACGACTTACCATTACCCGGAGGGCCGTACATCAGGATCGAACGGCCCGCGCTCACCGCCGGACCCAAATGATCCAGAAGGCTATCGGGCAGAACCAGATGACCCATGGCGCCAACCAACTGATCGCGGGTCACCTGAATGTTGCGGATCGACTGGCGCTTAACCTGTTCGCGGTAAACATCCAGCGGCACGGGCATGGCGCCGAAATATTCAGACTGGCTGAGCGCGTCCAGCGCGCGGGCCTTGCCCGCGTCCGTTAACTGGTAACCCATTTCGTTGCCGCTGTTGGCGTTCAATGTACCTGTGGCCTCGATCAGCTTCTGCTCGCGGGCCATGTCGATCAGCTCTTGGGTAACGGAACCGGGTAGGCAAATTGCCTGAGCGATTTCAGAAACAGTATCGACGTTTTTGCGGAAGATCGTTTTCAGCATGATGTCACGCATCATGACGATGGGCAGTTTCATTTCTCCCAAACCCTTCGGGGCAGGGGGAGCCATAACTGATGTAGTCTGCATATTCATGAGCGTTGCCCGTCTATCCAGTATTCACGCCAAAAGCCCCCAGCAGGGCTAACTCAGTGAAATTTGGCGGGGCTTTGTGGCAGTACCATGGCAGCGGCAAGGCGGGTTAATGATAGTTTACGAGCCGTAAACAGTGCCTAAGATCAGATAGATGGCCAAGGTTCCCCCCAGTGGGAATCCCATAGGAAAATGTTTGGTTCTGTTCCAACTTTCCCAGTCCGGCGCAATATTTCGCAGCGGCGTTTTCTTGACCAATCGGTGCGTGACATAGGCTGCCAGCGTTGTTGTCGCGAGGATGACAAAGATCAGCCTCCAGTCACCTGACCAGACGAACGGAGACGCGGCCGCCAGGAACTTTGCATCACCAGCCCCCATCACGCCGGCTGCGTTAAGCAAAATGCCAAAGATCAGGATGACAACGATATGAAGCAAATGCCAGACATAGGGCGGCAGTGATAGGGACAGTGGCCCAACAGCTGCCGCTGTCCAGTCTGTCGCCCAAGGGGGCAAAACAAGCAGGCCGACTACGACAAAGACAAGGCTAAGCGCAACAACGGCGTGATTCTTGATCAGCATGTCCCGCAAATCGGTGAATGCCACGTAAAAACAGATTGGCAGAACAAACGGCAAGAACCACAGCGCAGCTTGCGCGGGAATGTCCATCAATCAGGCACCTTCTAGCGCGCGGAGCGAGCGGACGGCCTCATCAAAATGCTGCGGGTGGGTCGCGATAGCCTCACGAAACAGATTCTTCGCCGTTGTGACGTCACCTTGTTTGACCGCGGAAATTCCCATTGTATTCAGAAGCATGGCGCGTTCAACCTGCGTCATTGGCACAACAGGCATGCTGTAGTTACCCTGAGCCGCCCTAGCCAAAACCAAATTATTTTTGGCGGTAAAGAGAGATTTGTCCTGGCGGATCGCCTCGGTGAACAGACGTTCAGCCTCGGAATACTGGCCGCGGGTCAACTTGGAATAACCCCAATTGTTCATGACGCCACCGGGACGTGTCGTCAGACCAACCGCAGTTTCATAGAAATGATCAGCCCGTTTCCAATCCTGCGTGGAATCGGCGACGACAGCTTCAAGGCGATAGCGCTTGAAGGTTTCATAGGTTGGCGGAATGCTATTCAGGACCGACCGGGCTTGTCCCCAATTTCCAGCACGCACGAGGGCATCGGCATATTCGACTTTGTCGATATTCAATGTTCCCTTCATCGTCGTCACTTTTTTCCAGGCGGCGACGGCCTCGGTCGTTCGTTTCGCCCGGGTCAGAGAAATCGCCAGCCCGCGCTGAAGGTCAATCCGGCCCGGATTTTTGGCGGCGGCGCCTTGAAAGTAGGTGACTGCTTCGTTCGGATCTGCGGCGGTTAGCAGGACCTCGTTCAGGTTGGTCTCGTCAATAACGTTGACTTCCTGATACGTGCGTTCGACCTTTTCTTCTTCGGTCTCTTTTTCGCAGGCAGACAGTATCAACCCGCACATAGCGATTGGCGCAATCAAGAAATGTTGGCGCATTTTTTGCGTCCTTTACTGCTCTTGCCTGTGTCACGGGAGCTTGCGCAGCTTGAATTGACCGTCGCCTTGCTGCTCCAGCGTAAATTCTTGTTCTTGAGCGGTAGTATTAACAGGATTTTCCATTTTTGCGAGTGCTAAGCGCAGATTGTCTCGGATTGCGTCACTTTCGCCATTGTCCAGCGCATAGGCGCGTTTGAAGACTTGTGCGGCCTCAGGGTATTCGCCCAATTCCATCAAAACGACCCCCAGATTGTTCCAGGCGACGGGCCAATCAGGATTATCCTGGACCGCCCGGCGCAGCAGAGTTTCGGCCTGTCCCAAACGTCTGAGACCAAGGTTCGCTGTGCCCATGGACGTAAGTATCTGCGTGGTCATGCCCTGATCCAAGGCAGCGCGCGAGAATGAATCCAGCGCAAGTTCAAATTCGCCGGCTGCCATTAACCGATTCCCAACCGTTATTTCGTCTTCGCTTTGGCCCTTGGGGTCTATCCCAGGCGCGTCAAGGTCATTGTTCAGGCCCGTGTCAGTACAAGAGGCCACCATGGCGATTACCATGGCGGCCTTTAGTACGCGGCGTTTTCCGAAAGGGGCGCGTTTGTTTCTTGATATCATTCCGTTATCGGCCGCCAGCCTATTTCCCAAGTTCTGAGATTCCTTTCGCCGAAGGTCCGACCAGAATGACCAGCAAAGGCGGAACCGTCAGGATCATTGTGGCAAGTGTCATCTTTGTTGGCAACTTGTTCGCAGCCTCTTCGGCCCGCATGACGCGTTTGTCGCGCATTTCACTCGCATAGACCCGCAGCGCTTCGGCGATTGAGGTGCCGAATGTTGCAGACTGGATCATAACGGTCACGAATGCGCTGACGTCTTGAACACCACACCGCGTTCCAAAGTCGCGAAGAACCGTGTCCTTGTCTTTGCCAGCCTTCAATTCATAGGCAACAACCTCGAATTCTTGCGCGATCTCTGGGTAGGAAGTGCTCATCTCTTTTGCAACTCGAACGATAGCCTGATCGAGCGACTGACCGGCTTCAACGCAGACCAGCATTAGGTCTAGCGTGTCGGGAAAGCCCGCTGTGATTGCCTCATGCCGTTCTTCGACGCGACGAGTGATCCAGTATCGGGGTAAGAAGTACCCGGCAACCACTGGAATTATGACGCGGGTTCCCATCTGCGCAGGTGTGAACTCTTGACCGCCAGACAGCACCGTAACCAGCAGGACGCCAATCAAGATGCCAACGATCCCCAAAGCAAATTGGGCAAAGTGAAAGAAACGCACCGCATCTTTTGAGTGATAACCGGCTTGCCGCAGCTTGAGCTGGATTGCCGACAGTTCCTCTTCGTTTTGAGGTTCAAGAAATGTGGCGAACTTCTGCAGTTGCTCGTTGCGACTGGCATGACGGAGTTTGTCCTTTTTTGCCTTCTTGTCGACCTTGGGCGCAGAGTTTGCACGTTGGAGCTTTTTCAGCGGGTCCTCTGGCTGTTTCAGCATCAAGGAAACTGCAATCACGATCATCAACACCCCGAGAATTCCCAGGATGATAAGCGGACCGAATTCGCCCAAATGCTGTTTGATCAGGTCGTTGAGTGGGTTCAGAAATTCCATGGCACAGACCTCAGACCTTAATGTTGGTAAGGACGCGCATCACGACCAGGTTCAGCGTCAGCATGATGCCAACGAAGAAACAGGCAGGGATAAACAAGGCGTGATCCAGCACGTCATCATAATATCCGGGGTCCGTCACAAGAATGAACACCAGACAAAACAGTGGGAAGCCAGACAGAAACCTGCCGGACCATTGCGCTTCGGCAGTGATCGCTTTTACGCGGCGGAACAGGCGGAACCGAGCACGGATCACCTGCGCCAGGCCAGCCAGAATTTCTGCGAGGTTGCCGCCTGATTGCTGTTGGATGCCAACGGCAACGGCCAAGAAGCGAAGGTCCTGCATGTCCAGCCGCTCGGCCAGATCTTTTAGCGCTTCGCCCACGTCACGCCCATAGGCGCATTCGTCAGCAATAACACCAAATTCCGTGCCAAGAGGGTCCTGCACCTCGTTGGCGACAATCTGTACCGAGGACACAAACGGATTGCCTACACGCAATGAGCGGACCATCAATTCCACCGCATCGGGAAGCTGCTCTTCCATCATGCTCATGCGTTTATTGGCCTTGCGGCTCACCCACGTGTAAACCCCGCCAACACCAATCAAAATAGACAGCGCAACACGCAACACCATTTCCGTGGCGGTGCCGACGCTTAGGCCCACAAAGGCAAAGCAAGACACCAAGGCCATGACCAAGATCAGTTGCCGCGGTGAGAAGGCGATAGCCGCCTTTTGCGCCTTATCGGCCAACAAAGAATAGAGTGGAATGCTCTGAGATTTCATATGCTGCTGCATCTCTTTGCGCAGCTGTTCCAGAACCTGCTCTCGTCCGACGCCTTTATCCAGCATATCGAGACGCCGGTTCACGCGGCTGTTCAGGCTGATAGATTTGCCAAATGCTACCAGATAGATACCTTCGACCAGTGCGAACACCGCAGCGAAGATCACGACATATATGATCGCCTCAACAGGCAGTTGCATATTCAGATCTCCTACATAGTCGTTGGTTCATAGATCGAAGCGGGCAGGTCAAAACCCCATAGGCGGAAGCGCTCGGAATAGTGGCTGCGCACGCCGGTTGCGGTGAAGTGGCCGATGATCTTATTGTCTGGCGTCAATCCAACGCGTTGAAATTTAAAGATTTCCTGCATCGAGATCACGTCGCCTTCCATGCCGGTAATCTCGGTTATCGAGGTCATCCGACGCGATCCATCCTGCAAGCGGCTGGCCTGCACGATCAGGTTCACAGCGCTTGAGATCTGGCTGCGAACGGCTTTGATCGGCATCTCGATCCCAGCCATCGCGATCATGTTTTCCAGACGCGAGATGCCATCGCGGGCCGAGTTGGCGTGGATCGTGGTCATTGATCCATCGTGGCCAGTGTTCATAGCCTGCAGCATGTCAATAACCTCGGCGCCACGCGTCTCACCTACGATGATGCGGTCAGGGCGCATACGCAGAGCGTTTTTCAGACAGTCACGCGGGCTGACCTCACCTTTGCCTTCCACGTTGGGCGGGCGGCTTTCCATCCGGCCTACATGGGTCTGCTGCAATTGAAGTTCCGCCGTATCCTCGATGGTCAGGATGCGCTCAGCGTCGTCGATAAAGCTGGACAAGGCGTTCAGAGTTGTCGTTTTACCGGAACCCGTACCGCCTGAGACGATGATGTTCAGACGGGTCGACACTGCGGCCTGAAGATAGGCGGCCATCTCTTCGGTAAAGGCGCCGAAATTGACCAGATCGTCGATTCCCAGCTTGTCCTTTTTGAACTTACGAATAGAAACCAACGACCCGTCCACCGCAATTGGTGGCACCATCGCGTTGAAACGCGAGCCATCTGCCAGACGGGCGTCAACATAGGGGTTTGATTCATCGACACGACGGCCCACTGCGGACACGATCTTGTCGATGATCCGCATCAGGTGCTTTTCGTCCTTGAATGTAATGTCGCTGATTTCCAGTCTACCGTCGCGTTCCACAAAAATCTGCTGCGGGCCATTGACCAGAATATCGTTAACTGAATCATCTTGTAGCAGGGCCTCAAGCGGGCCGAGACCGGTAACTTCGTCGTAGAGTTCCTTGTTCAACTGCGAGCGATCTTCGCGGTTCAGAACAATATTTCGGGTTTCCAAAACCTCGCTGGCGATCGCGCTGATTTCCGCGCGCAGTTCAGCCTCGCCTGCGTTTTCAAGCGCTGCCAGGTTCAGGTTTTCCAGCAATTCCCGATGTAATTCGATCTTGATTTCACCCAAGCGCTCCTTGCGCTTGCGTTCGCGATCAGAACCTACCGGTTCTGCCGCTTTCTTTTGTAAGGGGCGCCTGGCGACCGCATTGGACGTCGGAGCCTTTTCTGCGACTGGCGCAGGCTTTGCGGCCGGAGTTTGAACCGGCTGTGCTTCGGGCTGTTTCTTGTAACGTGAAAACAAGGCGGCTCTCTCCCTTTAGTATAGTTTACGCGGCTTCAGCGTCGTTGTTGCTCAGGCTGTGAAGAGATTTCGCAAGTTTTGCGATTTCCCGACGCAGTGGGTTTTTCGCCGCCGCACTGGCCAGTGGCTGTCCGTGGTCGCCGCTTTGCATGACTGGCTTGCCACCGTCAGGCAGTTGCAGGTCAATGGAAATTCCTAAGCTTTCGCCCATCCGTTTGACCCGGCTTTTGCCATTCAGATCAGTGAATTTCGGTGCCCGGTTCAGAGCGAAGCGCAACTTGTTGAACGGCAGTTCCTCTGCCTGCAAAGCACGTTTCAGGCGCAAAGCGTTTTGGGCCGAGCGCATATCCAGCTCAATCAACGCAAAATACACATGTGCCGTTTGAAGAATGGTTTCTGACCATTGGACCAAGGTCGAAGGCATATCCACAATCACATAGTCAAAGTGGCGCCGTGCTGTTTCGATGACACGATCAATGTCTTCGGGCGTGATCAAGTCAAGCGGTACCATGTCGGACGGTGCTGTCAAAACTTCTAACTTGTCTTCGTAGCTTTGAAGTGCTTGCGAGAACACGTCGTCGTCCATGGACGAGGTGTCCGATAGCATCTCGAACACGGTTTCACGGCGCGGCAAGTCCAGATAGGTTGAAACTGTGCCAAATTGCAGGTCGAGATCCAGTAGGCAGACAGACGGTGCGTCCTTGTCGGATACGGTTGCCAATTCCCAAGCCAGATTGACCGCCATGGTGGTCGAGCCCACACCACCAGCCAATCCGTGTACAACAAAAAGAGCGCCTTCTTTGGATTCACCTTGCGCCATCGGAGTGGCGGCTTGCTGTACCACAACCGGATCGGGTTGGTTCATCCGGTCAATTGCTTCTTGCAGTTCACCTTCGGGCAAGGGGTAGGGGACAAATTCGTCGGCGCCTTTACGCAACAGCTGATGCAGTGAGGCCGGGGTAACATCTTCTGCAATGAGAACAATCTTGATCTTCTTTTCTTTGGCGCGGGTGATGATCTCGCCCATCAGCGACAGGTTGTCTTCATCTTCGCCATCAATTGCCAATGCCACGAATTCGAGTGAATCAGCATCAGGTTGGCTGAAAAATGCCAGTGCTTCTGCAAATCCAAGATCGCCCCAGCGCTCACCCAGGGCCGCTTCCATATCTTCGATCAAAAGATCGAAATTCTGGACATCTCGGCTGATCGTACAAGCCAGGATGGCATTTTCGTTTTGTGGCGTAGCGCTCGTCATAAACACAATCCTTGTTGCGAGAGCTGGCGGACCGGATGAGCTCGGAGGCTCTTTCTGGTTCGCTGTCGTCCCGTTGCGGCCAATTGGGGCCGTAGGTCACCTAATTGTAGAAAATTTGGCTTGGAACTTTGGCAACATTTGGGCGCAAAAGAACCAATTGTTGGGAAATGGGCGACGATGTCGCCCATTCCCTAGGGATTATTCTTCGCCACCGGTAGTGGTATCTTCGCTCTGGATGTAGCTTTCCCTAGTCGCGCTATCAACATACTCGCGATAGATCACTTCTGCGTACTTGCCGTCCAGAAGCTGTGGCGCACGATCCACAAAGCCAGACACCTCGGTCACGGTTCGGCGGTTGCGGCGATCCCGGTTCGGTGTGTCGATCAGCGGGCGCGACTTGCCAAACGAAACTACTGCCTCGAGGCGTGAGCGAGAAATCCCTTGCCGCGTCAGGAACGCAACAGCTGCATTGGCGCGTCGTTGACCCAAGGCTTTGTTGTAGCCGGTTGAGCCAACGGCATCAGTATGACCGTATACGCGGAACCTTGCTTCAGGGAACTGCTTGATCCAATCGGCTTGCCGCAGCAAGATACGCTGAGCTGACGCGTCCAACTGGGCGCTATCAAAGGCAAAGTTGATCTGAGTCGGAACTTCAGCTGCAAACCGCTGTCCCAGTATCTGGGCATAGGTCAGTTCGCCGTTCATGACTTGGACGTTGTTCAATGTCGCATTTCCGAACGCCCCTTGATCAACTTCGTATCCGGCCTCACGCGTACAAGCGGTGACAGCGACTGAAAGACCCAGTGCGACGATAATACACTTCTTCATTGGTCCTATCCTCCTATCAATCCAGCACGTAGCCGTAAGAGCTGCCAAAGTCCTGCTTGGCGACTTCGGATGCGCCTCCGGCTCCCGCACGCTCAGTGCGCGCGGTTCTACCGTTGATGAACAGATCAAACTCGCTGGGCGGCTTGACGCGATCTGTCGGCAACGCTAGTGCTTCACCACGAGTCGGCGATACAAGATGCGCAGTGACGATGATAACCAGTTCGGTTTGCTGGCGTTGGTACTCAGCGCTGCGGAACAATGCACCCAGTACCGGCACATCACCGATCCAGGGGATCTGGCTATTAAGGTCGGTAAAGTCATCCTGTATCAGGCCAGCAATCGCAAAGCTTTCACCATCACGCAGTTCAACTGTTGTTTTGGTCTGCCGAGCGATAAAGGTCGGCACGTTGTTGCCTGCAATTGTAAAGTCAGAGCTGCTGTCGATAGTGGAGACGGATGCTCCCATCTCGAGGTTGATCAGATCGCCGTCTACGACACGCGGCGTAAACAGAACCTGGACACCAAAGTTTCGGTATTCAATTGCAATGTTGCCATCGTCAGCGGGAACCGGGATCGGGACTTGGCCACCTGCAAGGAATTCGGCTTCCTGACCCGAAAGGGCGGACAGGTTGGGTTCTGCGAGGCTACGCGCAAGACCTTTGGCTTCCAGTGCCTCAAGCAGCAGGCGAACCTGTGTGGAGCCGGCACCAAATCCAAACAGGATTGCACCCGTATTGGTTTGCTGGATCGGTATGTTATTGTTAAGGGCATTGGCCAACGCACCCGCATTGTTCAGTGTGTTGAAACCACCGGTCACATCGCTACCGCCAAAACCCAGAGATGCGGTCAGGCTTTTGGCTACAGACCGGCTCATCTCAGCAAAGCGGACTTTCAGCATCACCTGCTGTACACCGCCGACCGACATCAGGTTCGAAACTCGCTCGGGCGCGTAACGCTCGGCCAGTTCCAAAGCTCGGGCCAGTTTCGCACTGCTGGACACGGTACCCGATAGGACGATGCCATCATTCGCCGTACGCACTTCAATCGGCTCAGCCGGCAAAATCTGCCGCAGGCGCTCTTTAAATTCGGATACATCCGGTGAAACGCGAACCCTGACGTTCGCCAGCAAATTGCCTGCGCCGTCAAACAATGTCAGTGTGGTCAGGCCCGGTGCCTTACCCAGAACATAAATCGTGCGGTCTGAAAGCGACGAAATGTCGGCGATGCCAGCATTTGCGATGCTGAGTTCCGCAAACGGCTCTTCGCTTTCGACAACAATTGCACGGTTCATGGGAACGTCAAGCGTTTCCGCTGTACCGTTCTTTACCACGCGTAAAGTTTCCGCCCAGGCCGATTGACCGACCGGACTAACTACAAGCGCCAACCCAAGAAGGGTTGCGCTGATCCAGGAATATATTTTCATGTGACCTGCCTCTCCGATCACGCCTCGTTTTTTTAGGCACTTTGCCCTATGTGGAATAACCCTGCGCGAATTACGATTTTATTGCAATAATCAATGGTTTCCGGAGGTTTCCTTATGTGGGGATTGCGCAACATTCAAAACAAAGAAAGCCGCGCACTTGGCGCGGCTCGTTTTGTTAAGGCGCTGATTTAGCGTCAGTTTGTGCAGGGAATTTCCTCTTCGACAATTTCCGCACCGCTCCGCTTTTTGACTGTGCAAACTCTCTTTTGGACGGCAACAGGGGCCGGGGCCGTCTGTTTCAGCCCAAGCAGTTTTTCCTGGTTCACTTCGACCGCGCTGATCTCGGTGTCATCCTGTGCTCCGACCAAAGCCAACGACATGCGTCCTGTGTTTTGTGCTTGCGCCAAAGCAGCGATTTCCTCGGGCGTTGCGGCGACAGTCACCGTGCGCGCGATTGTAGCACCGGTTATGTCAGATCCAGCAGTCTGGTCGACCGCAATAAGCTCAATATTTGTTTGGATGAGGCGTGTAATTTCGCCGCCGCCGCCTTCATAGTTGCCGCTGACGGAACCCGTCCAGTATACGTCTACATGGTCCCCAGGGCGCAGAAAGCCCGAAACGCCGGAAGCAACGTCAACTCGGAAGGCAAATGCGCGTTTGCCTTTTTCGATGCGCGAAATCAGCCCGGCGGTCTCCCCAGGATTGGTGACTTTCACCCCAAGAATCGCTTCGTCTTTTTCCATGGCTCTGAGGACGAATCGGTCCCCTTTGGCGTCTTCAGGAAACAACTCTGTCAGGCCAGCAAATGTACCTTCAGGAATTGCACCTTCAGGCCAGCTTACAGTCCGAACATCTTCGGAAGTTAAACGCTCTCCGTATTTTAGTGTCCGGTTTGAAACAATGACCTCAACGGTTGCAATCGTTTTGACACTAGCCAAAGCGTCCTTTGTAGCCTGACGTTCTCGGGCGAGCTGATCCTGGTGCTGTGCGATGTAGTCGCGCGCCAAATAAACGGCTCCTCCGGCCAAAGCCACCCCGACTATCAGGACAAGTCCAAATACTGCACGCATTCGCGTCCCCTCATACTGTTTTCTTGTTCAGTGCCGCACTGACTACGGCATCAATTGCCCCGTCATAAATGCGAATTGTGTCGAAAAGGGGGACAATGCGTGATTTTGTTCTGATCCGTGGCTATCAGATCAACCTGAACTCAGATTAGTCAGGACGGCGGATCGCCGAACTGGACTTTGACTTCCATTCCGCCAACTTGGGTTGCAACGCCAGAAAGAGCTTGGCCGCTTTTTGCATCAATTCCCTTGACAGGCTCGGCTATGTATAGAGCTACGACACTGCCCATAAATGCGATTGCAGCAGTTAGGACAACCCAATCAACTGTCACAGCTCCATCTTCATTCTCTATGAAATCTCTGCTTCTGTTCTTCATATGAACACCAGATGACGAGAGTTTAAAAAAAGGGCCATGCCGAAACAGGCAAGGCCCCACTATAAAATTTTTGGCTCAATCAGAGAGCTTAGTTAGGCAGGTTCAGCGTGCTGGATACTGATGCGTTGCTCAGTGTCGAGCCAACCGCGTCAGCAATGCTGCTGGTGCCATCGCCAATTGCCGAGTAAGCAACTGCGGCCAGACCAACGATAGCTGCGGTCAGAACAACCCAGTCAACAGTTACTGCGCCGTCTTCGTCTTTGCGGAAGTTCTTGATGAACTTGATCATTTTACGTCCCTCCTAAAGGATCAAAAGCTAATTAAACCTCGGCGTGCTACAGAGCTTTCTCTCTCAGTCCGCTCCCGACCGTCTCGGTATGTCATTATGTTTGCCTGTCAGGCGTGGCAGGAATTGGGCCAAACAACATTTTTTTTCATTTTGGCTTAACTTTTTGAAGTGAATTCTCCTAAGCTTCAGAAAACAAACAAATAAAAAATAGAGAGAGCTAGGGGTATCTGGTGAAGCCGATGCAAAATTGCGCCAAATGAGGCGAAATCGCCCCATTTCGCTGCGTTTCTCTGGCTTTGCAAAGGCATTTGCGTTTCAAATCGCTCAAAAGAAAAAGCATGAGGCAGGTAAAATGAAACTTCGGGTCGCAATGACCTGCGTGGGCATGGCTGTATTGTTGATTGCAGGAACTTTGCCTGCCGTTGCAAACGAGATTGAGCCCAGGGGCGTTTACAAAAGAGTGAAACCCCCTAAACCGGGTTCACGACCTAAAGTGACTGTTCAGATTTCGCCCGAAGAACACGCTGCAGCACCTTTTGCGCCCAGTACCGGGGCCGAAATCGTCATTCCTGAAATTGTGGCTCGCACTAAGGTTGTTCCCCCGAGCGTGCCGGGGTCTGGGCCGCAGAATAAACCGGTTGGTTCCTATAAGGCGTTCTGGGACAAGATATCGCCAGCGCTGGCTGAAAGTAGCGCTGGTCGCCTTCGTGCCGCGATGAACGCGTTGGCTGCGACCAATGTCGCGTCGCCCCGGCTGCAAACTCTTCAGAACATAGCCCAGAAGCAAGGGATCGAGATTCTGCGTTCGACCGTGGGAACAAATGTCTCGCCAGCATTGGTGCTTGCTGTAATTTCCGTTGAATCTGCAGGCCGTGCAGACGCGGTCAGCTCGGCCGGGGCACAAGGTTTGATGCAGTTGATGCCCGCCACAGCCCGCCGCTTTGGTGTTAAGGACAGTTTCGAGCCGTCTCAGAACATTTCGGGCGGGGTAAAATATCTCAACTGGCTGATGGGAGAGTTTGGTAACGACCCGATTCTGGTGCTGGCGGGATATAACGCGGGCGAGGGGGCGGTGCGCAAACATGGTGGTGTGCCGCCCTATGCCGAAACGCGGGACTATGTGCCCAAGGTTCTTGCGGCGTTTCAGATTGCCAAGGCACTGTGCTCAACACCGCCTGAACTGATTTCCGACGGGTGCGTGTTCCAAACCCTGAACTGAAAAAGGCCCGCCTGTTCTGGCGGGCCTTTTCGGTCGTATCGATCAGTTGACAAGCTTGGCTTCGGTGGCGGCGCGAATTTCGTCTTCGGTCACGCCCTCGGCCAGTTCGACGATCTTAAGGCCACCTTCGACCACGTCCAGAACGCCCAGATTTGTGATGATGCGATCCACCACCTGTTTGCCGGTCAGCGGCAGGGTGCATTTCTTCAACAGCTTGGATTTGCCGTGCTTGTTGGTGTGATCCATTACAACAATCACGCGGCCTACACCGGCCACAAGATCCATCGCGCCGCCCATGCCTTTGACCAGCACGCCGGGGATCATCCAATTGGCCAGATCGCCTTCTTCGTCCACTTCCATCGCGCCCAGAATTGCCGCTGCAATCTTGCCGCCGCGGATCATGGCGAATGAGGTCGCGCTGTCGAAATAAGCAGTGCGAGACAATTCGGTGATTGTCTGCTTACCCGCGTTG
This sequence comes from Ruegeria sp. AA6, assembly GCF_056542865.1. Taxonomy (NCBI): domain Bacteria; kingdom Pseudomonadati; phylum Pseudomonadota; class Alphaproteobacteria; order Rhodobacterales; family Roseobacteraceae; genus Ruegeria; species Ruegeria sp. AA6. The sequence continues at coordinate 114,162 of NZ_JBQGAN010000003.1, read as the reverse complement.
ATCAGGTCAGGGTCTTCCTCTCCTTCGAACGGGAAGGGGCCCATGCCCAGCATGCCGTTTTCGGATTGCAGGGTGATGTCCTTGTCACCCACATAGTTCGCCACCAGCGTCGGAATCCCGATGCCGAGGTTCACATACATGCCGTCGTCCAGCTCTTGCGCCGCGCGGGCGGCCATCTGATTGCGGTCCCAAGGCATTATGCGTCCTCCTTCTTGCGGGTGGTGCGCTGTTCGATGCGCTTTTCGTGCTCGCCCTGAATGATGCGATGCACGTAGATGCCGGGCAGATGGATCGCGTCGGGGTCAAGCGAGCCGCGGGGGACGATCTCTTCAACCTCGGCGATGCAAATCTTGCCGCAGGTCGCGGCGGGCACGTTGAAGTTGCGGGCGGTCTTGCGGAAGATCAGATTGCCTGTGTCGTCAGCTTTCCATGCTTTGACGATGGCGAGATCGGCAAAGATGCCTTCTTCCATTATGTATGTCTCGCCGTTGAAGTCCTTGTGTTCCTTGCCTTCGGCGATCACGGTACCCACGCCTGTTTTGGTATAGAAACCTGGGATGCCCGCGCCTCCGGCGCGCATCCGCTCGGCCAAGGTTCCTTGCGGGTTGAACTCCAGTTCAAGCTCACCAGCCAGATACTGACGCATGAACTCGGCGTTTTCACCGACGTAAGAGCTGATCATCTTCTTGACCTGCTTGGTCTGCAACAGGATGCCGATGCCGAAATCATCAACGCCCGCGTTGTTCGAGGCAAAGGTCAGGTCCTGAGCGTCCGAGTCCTTGATTGCCTCAAGCAGCAGTTCGGGAATGCCGCACAGGCCGAACCCACCTGCGGCGATCATCATGCCGTCCGAGAGCACTCCGTCGAGCGCCTCGGCGGCATTGGCATAGATTTTCTTCATGGAAAACTCCCCCAATGACATGGTGATAGGCAGGTTGTGCCGTCAGGTCATGGGGAAGTCAACGAATCCAAGAGCGTGGTGGTATTTCTACCTAAGTGGCCGCCTTCTTGGTGGTTTTCTTGGCTGTGGCCTTTTTCTTGGGGGCTGCCTTCTTTTTAGTGCCCTTCTTGGCTGCACGCTCGTTGACCAGTTCGATGGCCATTTCCTGCGTCACGTCTTCGGGCTTGATGTCCTTGGGGATGGTGGCGTTGACTTTTTCCCATTTCACATAAGGCCCGTAACGCCCGTCCAGTACCTGCATGGCACCGCCATCAGGATGCTCGCCCAGCTCTTTCAGCGGCTTGGCGGCTGCGCGGCGTCCACGCCCCGGATTGGCGCGTTTTTCGGCAAGCATCTCGACGGCGCGGTTCATGCCGATCTCGAATACATCATTCGGGTCCTTAAGGTTGGCATAGACCGGCTTCGCCTCTTCGGGCAGCTGGTGCATCAGATAGGGGCCGAACCGCCCGAAATTCGAGCTGATCATGCCGCCTTCGGGGTGTTCACCGATCTGACGTGGCAGGGACAGCAGGGTCAGGGCCTTGTCCAGATCCATGTCGTCCTTGCTCCAGCCTCGGGGCAGGGAGGCACGTGGGGGCTTTTTGTTCTCAGGCGTGGGTTCACCACGCTGGACATAAGGCCCAAACCGGCCGGATTTCAGCCAGATTTCATCACCTGCATCTTCGCCCAGAAGACGTTCGTCGCCCTCGGCCCCTTCACCTGCGATGGGGCGGGTATAGGTGCATTCGGGGTAGTTGCCGCAACCGACAAAACCCCCGGTGCGCGAAGTTTTCAGATGCAACTGACCCGTGCCGCATTTCGGGCAGATGCGGGGATCAGACCCATCTTCGCGTGGTGGGTACAGCTGAGGCGCAAGCGCCTCATCTAGCTTGTCCAGAACCTCTGAGATGCGCAGTTCCGACGTCTCGCCAATCGCGGCTGAGAAATCGCGCCAGAATTTGCCCAGAAGGTCTTTGTAGTCGCGGTCCCCGGCGCTGACGTCGTCCAGTTCTTCTTCCAGGTTGGCAGTGAACTCGTAGCCCACATATTGGCGGAAGAAGTTCAGCAGGAAAATCGTAACGATCCGCCCCTTTTCTTCGGGGATCAGGCGGTTCTTGTCCTTGCGCACATATTCGCGATCCTGAATCGTGGTCACGATCGAGGCGTATGTCGAGGGGCGACCAATCCCAAGCTCCTCCATCCGCTTGACCAAAGTCGCCTCGGTATAGCGCGGCGGCGGTTGAGTGTGGTGCTGCAGCGCCAGAACGGCCTCGTTGTCGGACAGAATTGCCGCCTTGTCCTCGGCTTTTGCGAACTGATCCTTTAGCGAGGTCTTTGCAAACGGCGCTGGATCGCCCTGCATGATCTGAGGCAGGCGCTTTTCATCGTCATCGGCGACGTCATCGCGGCCCTCTTCGTAGACGCGCATGAATCCGTCGAACAATACGACCTGACCGGTCGCACGCAGGCCGACCTGACCATCTGCGCTGCCGACTTCAACAGTGGTCCGCTCAAGGCGCGCAGCAGCCATCTGACAAGCGATTGTACGTTTCCAGATCAGATCATAGAGTTTGCGCTGATCCTCATCCGTGACCTTCAGCGCCTTGGCATCGCGTGACATATCCGTGGGGCGGATACATTCGTGCGCTTCCTGCGCGTTCTTGGCCTTGTTTTTATACATGCGCGGGCTGTCTGGTACGTATTCTGCGCCGTACCGCTCGGTGATTGCATCGCGCGCGGCAGCAACGGCCTCGGGCGCCATGTCGATGCCGTCAGTTCGCATATAGGTGATGTAACCGGCCTCATAGAGGCGCTGCGCCACTTGCATCGCGTGGCGCGCGCCCATGCCGAATTTGCGGCTGGCCTCTTGCTGGAGGGTCGAAGTCATGAACGGCGCGCTGGGGTTGCGGGCGGCTGGTTTAGCCTCAACCGACATCACGCTTAGCGCGCGGCTGGTGATTGCTTGTACAGCCAGCTCGGCCTGAGTGGAGTTGGACAGATCGTGCTTGTCCAGCTTCTTGCCCGCTAATGTAACCAGGCGCGCCTCGTAAGTTTGGCCGCGTGGCGTTTCAAAAAGGGCACGGACTGACCAGTATTCAACCGGCTTGAACGCCTCGATTTCCATCTCACGTTCGACGATCAGACGCAGACAGACCGATTGCACACGGCCGGCCGATTTCGCACCCGGCAGCTTGCGCCACAGAACCGGAGACAGGTTGAACCCCACTAGGTAGTCAAGCGCGCGGCGGGCCAGATAAGCCTCGACCAGAGGCATGTCGACCTCGCGTGGGTTCTGCATCGCCTCGGTTACGGCGTCCTTGGTGATCGCGTTGAAGGTCACACGGCTGACCGGCGTGTCCTTTTTGATCGAGCGGCGCTTGGTCAGTGCTTCTTGCAGGTGCCAGCTGATCGCTTCCCCCTCGCGATCAGGGTCGGTGGCGAGGATCAGGGCGTTGTCCTCTTTCAGCGCATCGGCGATTGCCTTGACGTGTTTTCGGCTATCGTTTCCAACCTCCCATTTCATTTCGAATTCATGCTCGGGATCGACCGAGCCGTCCTTTGGCGGCAGGTCCCGCACATGGCCGTAAGACGCCAAAACCGTGTAGTCGGAGCCGAGATACTTATTGATTGTCTTGGCTTTGGCAGGGGATTCTACAACAACTACAGGCATTTAGGGGAAAACCTCGCTCGACGAATTGGGCGCCTTCTATGATTGTGCAAAATGTGTAGGGCAAGAGCGAATTGTCAATGCGTTCCTTGAAAAACCAGAATTTGACGGCAATTTCAGCGTTGTAGGCGTGGATTTTTTTGCGTTTGTCATGAAACGCGCTTCAAGCCGTCAGGGACAATAAGCCGCCGGGCTGGCGCTGAATACGCCCTTCCAGTTCCAGATCGACCAAGGCTGGGCCAATTTCGCCCGCGGTGGCGGCGATGTCGCGGATAAGCTGATCCTCGGCAATTGGCGACGGTCCCAGCCGTGCTAGTATTTCACTGTGCAGTGCGGCACCCAAGAGTGGCCGCTCTGCGGGTGCTGCAGGCAGAGGAGCTTCGAACAAGTCAGCCTGTTGCTGTGGCAGTGCCTCAATCACGTCTTCTGCAGATCGTACCAGTGTGGCCCCGTCGCGGATCAACAGATTGCACCCTGCGGCACGGGCATCAATGGGATGGCCGGGGACGGCCAGAACTTCGCGCCCCTGATCCAAAGCATCCCGTGCGGTGATCAGGCTGCCGGACTTGGCGGCCGCCTCTACGACCACGACGGCCTGCGCCAGCCCCGAGATGATCCGGTTGCGTCGCGGAAAGTGGCGCGCTTGTGGGGTTACGCCCATCGGTTGCTCGGACACGCGCAGCCCTGATTGAGCGATATTTCGTGCCAGATCAGTGTTTTCGGCGGGGTAGATCACATCAACGCCGCCTGCCATAACCGCTACAGTGCCAGTGTCCAGCGCGGCCACATGCGCCGAAGTGTCGATTCCACGCGCTAATCCGGACACCACGACATATCCCTGTTTCCCCAGGTCCGTGGCAAGCCCACGTGCCATTCGTGCACCCAGCGAGGAACAATTGCGCGCCCCGACCATCGCAATGCAGGGTTTACGCAGCAACGACACATCGCCAATGGCCCACAGCATTGGCGGGGCATCGGATAAATCATTCAACGCGTCAGGAAAATCAGCGGACCCAAGGCACAAAAGCTGCGCATTGGCGGCTTTTGCCGCCTTGAGTTCCGCCTCAATCACGCCGGGCGGGCAAATTTCATACCCTTCAATTCCGGCAGCGCGCGCCATTTCAGGCAGCGCGGCCAGCGCGTTCTGCGCCGAGCCATGTTCCCGCAGCAGCCGACGAAACGTCGCCGGACCAACTTTGCGCGAGCGCAACAGACGAAGCCAGGAAAACCGATCCTCTTCCGTGGTGGGTGGGAGTGTGGGGTGATTGGAAGAAAGCTGCTCTTCGGTCATCCGATGCTCCGCCTGATTGCAGAACTGGTTTACGGGTTCAGGAGTTAACAGCTTGTGAATCCATTCAAATTTTTCGGATAATTTTCCAGAGTTTCTTTTCGCTGATCGGTAACCATCAGATTTTTATAGGTAAAATAAAAGCGCCCGCTCAAAAGGAAATTTTGAGGGGCGCTGAAAAAAAGGAAATGCCGAGCGAAGGAGTTAACCGAGATCGTCGCCGATATTTTGTCAGGCCGCCGATCCGCCGACCGTCAGGCCATCCATTAGAACCGTCGGCTGACCCACGCCCACCGGTACCCATTGACCGTCCTTGCCGCAGGTGCCCATGCCCGGGTCCAGCGCCATGTCATTGCCCAAACCGCGAATACGGTTCAGTGCTGAAGGACCATCGCCAATCAGGGTCGCGCCCTTGACCGGAGCACCGATCTTGCCGTTTTCAACCCGATACGCCTCGGTACAGGAGAATACGAATTTGCCGTTAGTTATGTCGACCTGACCGCCGCCAAAACCCACAGCCCAGATGCCGTCTTTGATGTCTGCAACCAAAGCCGCAGGGTCGGCATCCCCGCCCAGCATCACGGTATTGGTCATACGTGGCATTGGCTTGTGGGCATAGCTCTGTCGCCGTCCGTTGCCGGTGGGCGCAACGCCCATCAGGCGGGCGTTCTGGCGGTCCTGCATGTAACCGGTCAGTACACCATCTTCGATCAGCACGGTCCGCGAACTGGGCGTGCCCTCATCATCCACGGTGATCGAGCCGCGCCGGTCCGCAATCGTACCGTCATCCACGACTGTCACGCCTTTGGACGCAATCTGCTGCCCCATCAGTCCGGCAAAGGCCGAACTGCCCTTGCGGTTGAAGTCACCTTCAAGCCCGTGCCCGATGGCCTCGTGCAGTAGAATTCCGGGCCAGCCGGGGCCAAGCGCGACTTCCATAACACCTGCCGGAGCAGGGACAGCGTCCAGGTTGACCAGCGCGATCCGCAGCGCCTCACGCGCTTTGTCCTGCCAGTCGGCAGGGTCGATCAGTCCGTCCAGACCCACGCGTCCACCGCCACCAGCCGAGCCACTTTCACGGCGGCCATTCTGTTCGACAATGACCGATACGTTCAAACGGGTCATCGGGCGCACGTCACGGACCTGAACACCGTCGGGGCGCAGAATTTCGACCTCTTGCACGGCGGCCAAAAGCGATGCGCTGACCTGCACCACGCGGGGGTCCAGATCACGGGCAAAGGCGTCGATCTCGCGCAAGGTTTCAATCTTTACCGGGAAACTGGCGGATTCGATCGGGTCTGCGTCCGTATAAAGCCTTGTGTTGGTTGCCCGAGGTGCCTCGGCCAGAGTGCCACCACCATCGCCAACGGCAAGCCGCGCGGTCTCGGCGGCGCGTTTCAGGGCCGGGATCGAGACGTCGGTGGAATGCGCATATCCTGCCACCTCACCTTGCACCGCCCGCAGGCCGAACCCCTCCGATGCGTCGTATGACGCGGTCTTCAAGCGCCCGTCGTCAAATACCAGAGACTCGGATTTCCGACGCTCGACGAACAGCTCTCCGTCCTCGGCCCCGGCAGTGGCAGACTGCAGTACCGCAAGCGCGTCGTCCTGGGGAAGAGCGCTTTCAAAAGGGCGAAACGGGTCGTTGGGCATGGGTTGGGACCTTTCGAGTTTGATCCAGATCAAAAATAGCGTCTGTTTGACGCAAGCATTTTGCTTTATCTACCCGCTGGAATATGGTTTTTAACGCGGCCAAAGACAACGGGAGAGGTGCGACTGATTCACACCTTTTCGCCAGGGACGCAAAGATCAAACGATCAGGACAGAAAATGAAGAATGCTTTGATGCTTTCGGGGCTTGTTACAGCCCTCTCCAGCCTTCCCGCTATGGCTCAGGAGCTTGAGATTATCGGTAAGCCGGTTGACGGCGGTCTCGGCTTCCAGCCCGCGGCCACCAGCCTTGCCGAGGGGATTCACCGGCTGGACAGTATGATTCTGGTGATCATCACCGCAATCTGCGTGTTCGTGGCCGGTCTGCTGGTCTACTGCATCGTGCGCTACAATCAGCGCTCCAACCCAACACCAGCACGTTTTTCGCACTACACCCCGGTTGAGATTGCTTGGACCCTGGGCCCGATCCTGATTCTGGTCTTCATCGGTGCGTTCTCGCTGCCGGTTCTGTTTAAACAGCAGGAAATTCCCGAAGGTGACGTGGTCATCAAAGTGGTCGGTAACCAGTGGTACTGGACCTATGAATACGTTGACCATGATTTCGCATTCGACAGCTATTTGCTGGGTCATCCAGCGACCCTGGATGAGGGCGCACGTCCGGCGGATGCCGATGTGACTCCGTTCGTTCTGGACGACGCGATGCGCGCGAAGCTGGCTGATGCCGGTTACGGCGAAGATGAATGGCTGCTGGCCACCGACACTGCGGTTGTTGTGCCTGTGGGCAAGGTCATCGTCATGCAGGTCACCGCATCGGACGTGATTCACTCGTGGACCATCCCGTCCTTTGGTGTGAAACAGGATGGCGTTCCCGGTCGTCTGGCCGAGCTGTGGTTCGAAGCTGACAAAGAGGGTATCTACTTCGGTCAGTGTTCTGAACTGTGCGGCAAAGACCACGCTTATATGCCGATCACCGTCAAAGTGGTCAGCGAAGAGGCGTATGAGGAATGGCTGCAGGGCGCAATCGACGAATATGCCGGTCTGCCGCAGCCTTATCAGGTTGCCTCGAACTGATACGGGCTTAGGCCTATTTAAAACATGATGCAGGCTGCGCGGCGATCGCGCAGCTTTCGCCCCAGAAGGACCCGAAATGAGCGACGCAAGCATCAATGCCAGCACCGTTTCCGCGCAGATTCGCGCGGACGAGGCCAGCTTTGGCGACTACTTTGCCCTGCTAAAGCCGCGGGTGATGTCGCTGGTCGTATTTACTGCGCTGGTTGGTCTTCTGGCTGCTCCGGTGCCCGTACACCCATTTGTGGGCTTTTGCGCCATCCTGTTCATTGCCATCGGTGGCGGTGCGTCGGGCGCACTGAACATGTGGTGGGACGCGGATATCGACAAGGTGATGAAGCGCACCAAGGGCCGCCCGATCCCCTCTGGAAAGGTCGAGGCGGGTGAGGCCATGGCCATCGGTCTGGCGCTGTCGGGCCTGTCGGTCATCATGCTGGGGCTTGCGACAAACTGGTTTGCTGGGGCCTTTCTGGGTTTCACCATCTTCTTCTACGTCGTCATCTACACAATGTGGCTGAAACGCTCGACGCCGCAGAACATTGTAATCGGTGGTGCTGCTGGGGCTTTCCCGCCGGTGATCGGCTGGGTGGCCGCCACCGGCTCGATGACGCTTGAGCCGTGGCTGATGTTTGCCCTGACCTTCATGTGGACGCCGCCACATTTCTGGGCGCTGGCGTTGTTCATGCGCTCGGATTACGACGATGCTGGCGTGCCGATGCTGACCGTGACCCATGGCCGCCGCGCGACCCGCTGGCATATTTTGGTCTATACCGTGCTGCTGGCACTGCTGGCTGTTGGCACTGCGTTCTCGGGTATCGGTGGCCCGATCTACCTGACCGTCGCGGTGGTGATGAACGCCCTGTTCCTGCGGGGTGCATGGCAAATCTCGCGCCGGACCGAGGACGACGCGGAGGCGGACAATTTCAAGGTGGAGCGCTCTTTCTTCAAGCTGTCGCTGCTCTATCTTTTCCTGCACTTCGGAGCAATTTTGGCCGAGGCGCTGTTGAAACCCTATGGGCTGGGAGGTTGGTCATGAGCCTGCGCAAAAGCCATGAACTGCACCAACGCCGGTTCAGTCGCAATCTGGGGGTTGGCCTGACGCTTGCGGCCTTCATCGTGATCATCTTTGGCCTGACCATCGTCAAGGTCTCTGGTACGAGTCTGGGCCTGCCAGCAGAAGAGGTGCAGAACTGATGGCGTTGTCCGGTCCGCAGAAAACAGTGGCGCAAACGGTTGGCGTGGTTGTGCTGATGGGCAGCCTGGCCTGGGCTGCGGTGCCGTTCTACGACTGGTTCTGCCGTGTCACCGGGTTTGGCGGTACCACGGGCGTGTCCGAAACCGCACCCGAGGATATTCTGGACCGGACCGTCACAGTCCGTTTCGACGCCTCGAAGGCGAAAGGCATGGCTTGGGAATTCAAGCCGGTCAAGCGTGAGATGGAAGTGCGCATCGGTGAAACCGGGTTGGCCTTCTATGAAGCCTACAACCCGACAGACCGCCCCATAGCCGGGCAGGCGTCTTACAACGTCGCGCCGTATTCGGCCGGTGGCTATTTCCAAAAAATCGCCTGCTTCTGCTTTGAAGAGCAGGTGCTGCGACCCGGCGAACGGGTGCAGATGCCGGTAACTTTCTTCGTTGACCCGGAAATGGTCGAGGATCTGGAAGCCAAGTATGTTCATACGATCACTCTGTCGTATACATTCTACGAAATTGACCTGCCCGAGGGCTATGCCGCCCTTGAAACGCAGGCAGATACAAACACGAACTAACGCCTGTAGGTGAGGGACGCTGATGGCACACGCAAAAAACCATGATTATCACATTCTGGCCCCGTCGATCTGGCCGCTGACCGGCGCGATCGGTGGCTTTGTGATGCTGTTCGGGGCCGTCCTGTGGATGCACGGCATCACATCGTTCATGTTCTGGATGGGTCTGGTGGCCGTTCTTTACACCATGTTTGCCTGGTGGTCCGAAGTAGTGGCCGAAAGCCGTCAGGGCGATCATACTCCGGTCGTTCGCATTGGCCTGCGCTATGGCTTCATCCTGTTCGTGATGTCCGAGGTGATGTTCTTCTTCGCCTGGTTCTGGTCGTTCTTCAAACACCGCATGTACCCGATGTACGACTATGCGGGCACCGAATACATCCAACCGGATATCCACGCAGTTGATCCGTTCCACTTGCCGCTGATCAACACTCTGGTCCTGCTGCTGTCGGGCTGTGCGATCACTTGGGCGCACCACGCGCTGGTGCATGACAATGACCGCAAAGCTCTGATCAACGGTCTTGCCATCGGTATCGTTCTGGGTATCGCGTTTACCGCACTGCAGGCGTTCGAGTATTATGAACTGCTGGCCCATGAAGGCTGGGAGTTCGGTGGCGATCAATTCTATTCGAACTTCTTCATGGCAACCGGGTTCCACGGCGCGCACGTCATCATTGGTACGATCTTTCTGAGCGTATGTCTGATCCGGGCGCTGCGCGGGGACTTTACACCCGAAAAGCACGTCGGTTTCGAGGCCGCAGCTTGGTACTGGCACTTCGTTGACGTCGTCTGGCTGTTCCTGTTCTTCGCGGTCTACATCTGGGGTCAGGCACCTTTGATGTAACAGCGATCACGTGATCCAATTGCAAAAGCCGCCCTTACGGGCGGCTTTTTCTTTATCCGGGGCGCAAGATTGCGCCCCATACAATTGCGTGGTTGCAATTCGGCCCGCGCCCACCTTAACAAGGCGCCGGTTCCTGCAATGAGGTTTGACGCTGACATGCGCCGTATCCTGTTCCTGCTGATCTTCGGTCTCGCCGGTCTGGGCGTGCTGCTGTCGCTGGGTATGTGGCAGGTGCAGAGACTGGCTTGGAAGCAAGGTGTGCTGGCCGAGATTGAAGGCCGAATTTCGGCCGAACCTGTTGCCTTGCCATTGCAGGTCTCTGAAGATGCAGACAAGTACCTGCCCGTCACGGTCTTGGGCGAGATGGTGCCGGGTGAAATTCACGTTCTGGTTTCCGTCAAACAGGTTGGGGCGGGGTACCGCATTATCCAGCCTTTCAGGACCGAAGATCGGACGATTTTGGTGGACCGGGGCTTTGTGCCGACGACAGCCAAAGAAACTGAGCGTTTGAATGGGCCAATGGAGGTGAATGGTAACCTGCACTGGCCCGATGAGATCGACAGTTACACGCCGGATGCTGATATCGATGCCAATATCTGGTTCGCCCGTAATGTGCCTGATCTGGCGGAAGCCTTGGGGGCCGAGCCCGTGCTGTTGATTGCTCGGTCAGAAACTGATCCGGGCGTAACGCCTTTGCCGGTAGATACCGCCGGCATCCCAAACGATCATCTACAATATGCAACCACCTGGTTTGGTCTGGCTCTGGTTTGGGCCGCGATGACCGGGTACTTCCTGTGGCGCAGCCGCGCCAATTCTGAGAGTGACGCGACATGAAATACATCTCGACCCGCGGGCAGGCGCCCGAACTGACGTTTGAAGAGGCAATGCTGACCGGGTTGGCCCGGGACGGCGGCCTATACCTGCCCGCCGAGATTCCGGTGATGTCACAGGACGAGATCGCGGCGCTGGCTGGTCTGCCTTACGAAGAGATCGCAATGCGCGTGATGTGGCCCTATGTCAGTGGCTCGTTCGGTGAGGATGAGCTCAAGTCGATCATCGCCCGCGCCTACGAAGGCTTTGGCCACGACGCCCGCGCGCCGTTGAAGCAACTGAACGAAAATCACTTCTTGCTAGAGCTTTTCCACGGCCCAACTCTGGCCTTCAAAGACTTTGCCATGCAATTGATTGGCCAGCTGTTCCAGGTAGCCCTCAAACGGCGCGGAGACCGCGTGACGATTGTGGGCGCGACCAGTGGTGATACTGGTTCAGCCGCGATTGAGGCGTTCCGCGGGCTGGACGCTGTGGATGTCTTTATCCTGTTTCCGCATGGCCGCGTGTCCGAGGTGCAGCGCCGTCAGATGACGACACCTGCGGACAGTAACGTGCATGCGCTGGCCGTCGATGGCGATTTCGACGATTGTCAGGCCGCGCTGAAGGATATGTTCAACGATTTCGACTTCCGCGATGGCGTGAAGCTGGCGGGCGTGAATTCGATCAACTTTGCCCGTGTTCTGGCGCAGATTGTCTATTACTTCTCGGCTGCCGTCAGCCTTGGTGCGCCGCATCGGAAGGTCAGCTTTACCGTGCCGACCGGCAATTTCGGCGATATCTTTGCGGGCTATCTGGCCAAACGTATGGGCCTGCCCATCGACCGGCTGGTTGTGGCAACCAACCAGAATGACATCCTGCACCGTTGCCTTTCGGGTGAGGGGTATTTCAAGGGCGACACCATCCCCTCGATCAGCCCCTCGATGGATATTCAGGTCAGCTCGAACTTTGAGCGCGCGCTGTATTACGCCTATGGCGAGGATGGTGGCGCTGTTGCGCAGCTGATGGATGAACTGAAGACCGGTGGCTTCAACGTCAGCCAGGGTGCGATGGAGGCCCTGCGCGAGAGTTTCGACTCGGGCCGGGTTTCCGAAGACGAGACGCTTGAGACAATCAAGCAGACGCTGGCCCATAGCGCCGAACTGGTCTGCCCGCACACCGCGATTGGGATCAAGGTTGGTGAAGAACACCGCGCGGCGGATGTGCCGATGATCACACTGGCCACTGCGCACCCGGCGAAATTCCCGACGGCAGTTGAGAAGGCGAGCGATGTGCATCCGCCTCTTCCATCCCGCATGTCTGATCTGTATGAACGTCCGGAACGGGTGACCCGCATCGCCAATGATCTGGGCACCCTTGAGGATCATATCAAAGGGCATATTGCTGAGTGACAGTTAGACAGGACCAACTGAAGAACGGCTTTCGTATCGTCAGTGAACACATGCCGGGGCTGCAATCGGCGGCCATCGGTATCTGGGTGACCGCCGGTGGGCGGCATGAGCGGATTGAACAGAACGGCATCGCGCATTTCCTTGAGCATATGGCGTTCAAGGGAACCGACCGGCGATCTGCGCTGCAAATCGCCGAGGCGATTGAGGACGTAGGCGGATACATCAACGCTTACACCTCGCGCGAAGTTACGGCCTATTACGCGCGTGTTCTGAAAGATGACGTGGCACTGGCGATGGATGTCATCGGCGACATCGTCCTGAACCCGGTTTTTGACCCGCGTGAGATTGAGGTCGAGCGTGGCGTGATCCTGCAGGAAATCGGGCAGGCGTACGACACGCCCGACGATGTGATCTTTGACTGGCTGCAAGAGCAGAGCTATCACGATCAGCCCTTGGGCCGAACCATTCTTGGGCCGTCCGAGCGCGTTAGCGCGTTCTCGCGCGAGGACCTCTCAGGTTTCGTGGCCGAGCACTATGGCCCGGAACAAATGATCCTGTCTGCGGCTGGCGCTGTGGACCACGATGCGCTGATGCAAATGGCCGAAGAAATGTTTGGTCACCTGAAACCGCGCAAGGGTTTGATCCCCGAAGCGGCGCGTTTCACCGGCGGTGAGGCGCGGCAGGAGAAGGATCTGGAGCAGGCCCATTTTGCGCTGGCGCTGGAAAGCCCCGGTTACCGCGACGACGCAATCTATACCGCGCAGATTTACTCGACCGCTTTGGGCGGTGGTATGTCGTCGCGCCTGTTTCAGGAGGTGCGCGAAACGCGCGGGCTGTGCTACACGATCTTCGCCCAAACCGGCGCTTATGCAGATACCGGGACGACCACGATCTACGCTGGAACCTCGGCCGATCAGGTGGGCGAATTGGCGACCATTACTATTGATGAGATGAAACGTGCCGCCGAGGATATGAGCCCCGAAGAGGTGGCCCGCGCCCGCGCCCAGATGAAGGCCGGGATGCTGATGGGGCTGGAAAGCCCGTCGAACAGGGCGGAACGTCTAGCGCGGCTGGTGCAGATCTGGGGTCGTGTGCCCTCGCTTGAGGATACGGTCGCCAAGATTGACGCGGTTAGCACCGAAGATGTGCGCGCCTTTGCCGAGGCGATGGCCGTAAAAGCCCCGGCAGCGCTTGCGCTCTATGGTCCCGTGTCCGGCGCCCCGACGCTGGCGGAATTGCAGGAGAGGCGCGCGGCGTGATGCTTTTGGGCAGACGCAAGCTGAAACTTGAAACCGAGCGCCTGAGCTTGCGCCCTCCCGTGCATTCCGACTTCAACGACTGGTCTGCTCTGCGGCGTGCGTCCAAGGAATACCTGACCCCGTGGGAACCGATTTGGGCAAAGGACCACCTGAGCCGTAAATCCTTTACCAACCGGGTTTATTGGGCGCAGCGCTCGGTTGCCAGTGGCACCGCGATCCCATTGTTTTTGTTTCGCCGAGAGGATGATGTGCTGGTCGGAGCGATCACGCTCGACAATGTCCGCCGTGGCCCGGCACAGGCAGGAACACTCGGGTATTGGACCGGTCAGGCTTTTGCCCGCAACGGGTATATGCGCGAAGCCATCGGCGCTGTCGTTCATCACGCATTTACCCGTTTGGACCTGAGCCGGATCGAGGCGGCGTGTTTGCCGGAAAACAAGCCGTCGCGTGGGCTGCTGGAAAGCTCAGGATTTAAGTACGAGGGCGTCGCCCAGTCCTACTTGCAGATCAATGGGCGTTGGCGGACGCATGTGTTGTATGCCAGCCTTCGTTCGGACCGGCGTGGGAAGACGGACGTGGGTTAGGGGGCTCTGCCCCCGTCGCGGCAAACCGCGACTCCCCCGAGGTATTTTTGGCCAGATGAACAAGGGGCATGACTTGGCGGCGTTCTGCGCTACACTTCCTTCATGCGCTGGATAGTTGCGGCATTGATGGTGATTTCGGGTGGGGCTGCGGCGCAGGAGCGGCGGCCAAGCCACTGTATCGCCATCGCCGATGCGGCTCCGGGCATTGAGTATGTACACAAAGCGGCTTGGACGGACCCAATCCCCGAATTCTCGGTGCGGATCAGTTACATTGCGCATGCCTCATTTCTGATCCAGACCCAGGGTGGGTTGAACGCGGTAACCGATTTCACAGGTTTCATTGGCGGTGCAGATTTGATCCCCGATGTGGTCACCATGAATCATGCCCACAGCACCCATTGGACAGCACATCCCGACTCAGCCATTCCGCATGTGCTGCCCGGGTGGGGCGAGTTCGGGCAGGGGATCGAGCATTATCTTGATTTGGGCGAGATGCTGGTGCGCAATGTCTCGACCGATATCCGGTCACCCTATGGCGGGGTCGAGGAACGCGGTAACTCGATCTTTGTGTTCGAGGTGGAAGGGCTGTGTATCGGCCATCTGGGGCACTTGCACCATGTGCCATCGGACGAACAAATTGCAGCGTTGGGGCGTTTGGATGTTGTTATGGCGGCCGTGGATGGAGGGACCACGATGCCGTTGCCTGACATGATCTCGGTTTTGAAGCGGCTGAAAAGTTCGGTGATCATCCCGATGCATTGGTTTTCAGGCTTTTCGCTGGACCGGTTTCTGGTTGATATCCGCAATGATTTCCCTGTTGAGCGTAAAGGTGTGTCCGAGATCGTCGTGTCCTTGCGCGATTTGCCGGATAAGCCGACGGTAGTTGTGCTTGAACCGCGCTATTTGATTGAATTGGAATAGGGGTTGTCGTGGAACGCCCGCTTGGGCAAGGAAGAGGTATGACTCTGAACCCTGCTGACGACACCCTTGCCCAACAGATTTGCGCCGACTTGGGTGAAAATGTTCTGCGCCCTGTGGCCGAGCGTTATTTGGAAGAGCCGCGCCGCCGTCTGGCCGGACATGTGGGTTTGTTGGCCTTACCGCGCACGGTTGAAGAGGTTTCGACGCTGGTGCGGTTGTCATCAAAGGCCCGAGTGCCGGTGGTTCCCTATGGCGGCGGTACGGGGCTGGTGGGCGGTCAAGTCATGTCTGAGGGGCCAGCGCCGCTGTTGATCTCGTTAGAGCGGATGACGGCGATACGGGCGGTGTACCCGACCGAGAATATTCTTATCGCCGAGGCGGGGGCCGTTTTGGCTGATGTGCAAACC
Source organism: Ruegeria sp. AA6 (assembly GCF_056542865.1). Lineage (NCBI taxonomy): Bacteria > Pseudomonadati > Pseudomonadota > Alphaproteobacteria > Rhodobacterales > Roseobacteraceae > Ruegeria > Ruegeria sp. AA6. The sequence goes on along the minus strand of NZ_JBQGAN010000003.1, from coordinate 98,531 downwards.
GCCGCAGAGGACACCAACCGACTTTTCCCTTTGGCGCTGGCGGCACAGGGGTCGTGCCGGATCGGGGGCAACCTCTCGACGAATGCGGGTGGAGTGAATGTTCTGCGCTATGGCAACGCGCGGGATTTGTGCCTCGGGCTGGAGGCGGTTCTGCCGAACGGTGATATTTGGCATGGCCTTAGTCGGTTGCGCAAGGACAACACGGGTTATGATTTGCGCAACCTGCTGATTGGGGCAGAGGGCACACTTGGGATCATCACAGCGGCCTCGCTGAAGTTATTTCCGAGGCCCGCCTCCGTCGGTACGGCGATGCTGCAGGTCAGCTCACCCGAGGCCGCAATTGAGTTGCTGGCGCTGGTGCGGGATCAACTTGGGGATGGGGTCAGCACGTTCGAGTTGATCCACAAACAGGGGTTCCAGTTCCTGTCTGAAACCCTGCCGAGTGTGCGTCAACCTTTTGATACACAACCTGAATGGAGTGTTCTGATTGAAATCGGGCTGTTCGCAGGGCGTTCGCCCTCTGATGCTCTGGAAATGCTCTACGCTGCGGCGGACGAGGAGGGGCTGGTCGGCGATGCGGTCATCGCGCAGAGCGAAGCACAAAGCATGGAGCTTTGGGCTGTGCGCGAGCGTATCCCCGAGGCCAATCGGCTAATCGGTTCGGTTTCAAGCCACGATATCTCGATCCCGATTTCTCGGATTCCCGAGTTCATTCAGCGCGGACCCAAGGTGGTGGCGGCGCTTGGCCCGTTTCGTATCAACTGCTTTGGGCATTTGGGCGACGGAAATCTGCACTACAACGTGTTCCCACCGGAAGGGCGTGATCGGTCCGAATTTGAAGGGCAAAGGGACGCAGTTAAAGATGCGATCCATGATCTGGTACACTCCTTTGGCGGTTCGGTCAGTGCCGAGCACGGCATAGGGCGCCTTAAAGCGGAAGACCTTGAGTGCTATGGAGATCCGGCAAAACTGTCTGCAATGCGCGCCATCAAAGCCGCGCTGGACCCGCAGGGGATCATGAATCCAGGCGCAGTTTTGAGGTCATAGGCGCGGCCCGGCGTCACCCGGGCCGGGGCGGTACAGTTACGATTCAGGCAGGATGACCTTATCGATCACGTGGATGACGCCGTTTGAGGTTTCGATATCGGCCTGAACAACAGTTGCGTCATTCACCATCACGCCATTGTCCAGATCTATGGTGATATCTCCGCCCTGGACCGTGGCGGCGGTCATGTCGTCGGACAGATCGCCCGACATCACTTTTCCGGGCACCACGTGATAGGTCAGAACCGCGACCAGTTGATCCTTGTTTTCCGGCTTCAGTAACGTTTCTACCGTGCCTTCGGGCAGTGCCGCGAACGCCTCATCAGTAGGAGCGAATACGGTGAATGGGCCTTCGCCTTTCAGCGTATCCACCAACTCGGCGGCCTGTACGGCGGCGACGAGAGTTTCAAAGCTGCCAGCATTGACGGCGGTGTCGACGATGTCCTTAGAGTGGCCATCTGCAAACGCGGTGGAGGCGAGAAGGGCGCTTGTCGCGCCAGCAAGAGCGAATTTGCGAAACATGATACAATTCCCGTGTTGGAATGCCTCGTTTGGCATCAACGGGTTTACGGACAGACGTCGCAACAAGATCATCGAATATGTCTATTCGATAGGGTTGAACAAAAGGATTGCCGCGCTAAGCCCGAGTGGTTGCGGAATTCCACTCACAAATTTGTGATAGCGCGGTCCTCAAAGCCCCTCGAATTCGCACAGAACGTGTACGTCCATGCCCATCTCTTCCAGCACCTTGCGCCCGCCCAATTCAGGTAGGTCGATGATGAAAGAGCACGACACGATTTCGCCGCCCAACCGTTCAATCAGCTTGATCCCGGCGGCCGCGGTGCCTCCGGTGGCCAGCAGGTCGTCGACGACGAGGATTTTCTCGCCCGGCTGAATGGCATCATCGTGAACTTCGACGATGGCCTCGCCGTATTCCAATTTGTAATCTTGGCTGATGGTGGTTCCGGGCAGCTTGCCCTTTTTGCGGATCGGAACAAAGCCAACGCTCAACTGGTGCGCAATCGCGCCGCCGAGGATAAAGCCGCGCGCTTCAAGCCCGACGACCTTGTCGATTTGCTCACCCGCATAAGGGTGGAGCATCTGGTCAATAGCCATACGAAACCCGCGCGGGTCGGCGAACAGGGTAGTGACGTCCCGGAACATGATCCCTTCATGCGGAAAATCAACGATTGTACGGATGTAATCCTTGACCGACTTGTTTCTGGACATGACCAACCCCTTTGGCGTCAAAACACGCTGGGCTGTTTGGCCCATCGGGGTTAGTCATGCAAGGGAAGATTGGCTCAACTTTAGTTGCGACGCTGCGGAGTGGCTTTCGGCAATCCGTAATAGCGATAAAGCGCGGCGGGCAGCCACGACAGATGCGGTTTACGCCAGTTGCGTTGGTCTCGCAAAAGAAATGCCTGAGCAGCATGAAGGTTCATTGCCATAATCCTTTTTTATTGTTAGGTGCTCGATAACTACAACCTCTATGCTATGTATATACATTGCATCGCTTAAAGAATCAAGTGTTGGACGGGGAAAAGGCACGTGGCAAAGAAAGACGGTAAGGGGTCTACCAAGAAAAACAGTCAGTTGGTCCTGCGCCTGGACAAGGACGAACGCGACGCATTCGTTGAACTGTGCAAGGAATTGGACACCTCAGCCGCGCGGGAAATCCGGCGGTTTATTCGCGGTTTCATGAAAGAACACGCCGAGGACTAAGGCATTAGGCCGGGCGGCGCAGGATAGCGGTTGCGAACCCCATACCGATCAGTGCCAGGCCCCCGAAACGGGTCATCGCGGTGATCACTCCGGCGCGCCCGATCATGCGGCGCAATCTGTCGGCCAGCAACGCGTAAGCCAACGCATTTAGCCACGCCAATCCGACAAAAGTTGCGATCAGGATAGCGAATTGTGGTCCCAGCGGGTCAGCAGGGCGCAGAAACTGGGGCACGAATGCAATGAAGAACGCAATGGATTTCGGGTTCAGCGCGGTGACAGCGGCGGCATGCCCGAAGACGCTGTGCGGGGTGACATTGCGCCCGGTATCCACTGTTTCCAACCCGCCAGAGGGCGCGCTGCGCAGCAATTTGATGCCAAGCCAAACCAGATAGGCTGCCCCCACCCATTTCAGAACGGAAAACAAGGTGGCAGAGGCCAGAACCAAAGCACCCAAACCCAGCAATGAGGCCGTCATCGCCACGAGGTCTCCCACCGCAACCCCGGTGGCCGAAGCTACGGCAACGCTGCGACCTTTGGACAAGGCATAGCTAAGCACCAGCAGAACCGTAGGGCCGGGGATCAGCAGCAGTGCGGTCGATGCAGCCACGAAGGCCAGCCAAAGATCAAGGGACATGGTGTTTCCTATCTAGGTGTTCACGACACCAAGCCTTGGTAACGTGTTGAGGTCAAGCGTTTCGTATGTGCTAGACGGCCCAATTTTCTAATGCTGCCATAGAATCCGCGAAAGTTTAAGTTTGCATTAAAGCGGGCTTTCCGGTCTTGAAAGCTTGAACGACTTTACCGAACTCTGAACAAAAGCCGCAGGGTCGGAGCTTATGATGGCGCATACAGAATCCTTTGATAGCGAGGCGCTTGCGGGTGCTGCGAAAACCGCGCGGCTGAAGCGGGGCTTGGGTCTGCTGGCCCTGGTTGCCGTCGTGCTTTATGCCGCAATCGTCGGCTACATGTACGCGAAACAAGATACGCTTCTGTATAAACCCTCTGGCGAGTTGCCGGACCCCAAAACAGTCGGGATGGCTGACGTCGATGTGGTCTCACTGCCGATGTCAGACGGGGTGGTGTTGACAGCGTGGTCCGCGCCCCCTGCCACTGAAGGGGCGCCGACAGTTCTGTTTTTCCACGGGCAAAGTGGCAATCTGGGCGACCGGGCCGACCGTATGCGGGAAATCCTCAACAGTGGTTTTGGCCTATTCGCCCCCAGTTATCGTGGTTTTCCGGGAAGCGAGGGTGAACCCTCGGAACTGGCGCTGATTTCGGATGGGGTTCAGATGTTCGACCGTCTGGATGCTGATGGGGCAGATGTTGTCCTGCATGGGCAAAGCCTTGGTACGGGTATCGCTGCGGCGATTGCCGAGCAAAGACCGAACGCGCAGCTTCTGGTTCTCGAGGCACCGTTTACAGCAACCGTGGATGTCGCATCGGAACGCTATCCGTGGTTGCCCGTGTCAGCCCTGATGAACGACCAGTTCGCCACCCGCAACTTTATTGGCGAAATCACCGTGCCTACGTTGATTTTCCACGGGACCGAGGATGAGACGGTTCCGCTTCATCATGGTGAAGCGCTGGCGGCAATGTCGGATGGAGCTGCCCAGCTTCATGTCATCCAAGACGGAACGCATAACGACCTATGGTCGCATGGGCTCTGGGATGAGGTCCAAAGATTCATGGGCCAATAGAGTCGTCACAGTACCCGACCAGCCACCGCGTCCAGCTTTGCCAATAGGGCCGGATCGCGCTTTTCGGGTGCGGTCAGGATCGCGTATTCCAACGCCCGATCGCAACCATGCGGGCATGGTTCGCGTACAGCGCCCAACAGATCGGGTAGGCCCTTTACCAACGCCCGGCCTTTTTCGGCGTTGCCGGTCAGTGTGGCGATGATGGCCGACACGTCGACCTCGCCATGATCCGGGTGCCAACTGTCATAGTCGGTCACCATGGCGATCGAGGCATAACAAAGCTCGGCCTCGCGGGCGAGCTTCGCCTCGGGCATGTTGGTCATGCCAATTACGTCGCAGCCCCACTGCTCGCGATACATTTTGGATTCGGCCAAGGACGAGAACTGAGGCCCCTCCATCGCCAGATAGGTGCCGCCCCGGTGGACGGTGATGCCGGCGGCCTTGCCAGCAGTTTCGCAAGCGTCCGACAGGCGCGGGCAGGTCGGGTGCGCGACGCTGACATGGGCGACGCACCCGGTGCCGAAAAAGCTTTTCTCACGTGCAAAAGTCCGGTCAATGAACTGATCGACGATCACAAAATCTCCGGGCGCCATATGTTCTCGAAACGACCCGCAGGCTGAAACCGAGATTACGTCTGTCACACCCAGCCGTTTCAGCGCGTCGATATTGGCGCGATAAGGCACTTCGGTCGGCGAATGGACATGCCCACGTCCATGACGGGGCAGGAACGCCATACCAACGCCGTTCAATGCACCGGTCAGAATCTGATCCGAAGGATCACCCCAGGGCGTTTCCACGGTGACCCATTCCGCGTTCTCCAGCCCATCGATGTCGTAAATTCCTGATCCGCCGATGATGGCGATTTTGGTCTGGGTCATGGCAGCGCTCCGCGTGAAAAAACCGTTGCAGAATTTCTGAGGGGCGCCGGGTGATTTGGCAAGTGGGTTCAACGGTTTGTGTTGGTAGCTGACCCGGTATGCGCCTGACGCATATCAGGGTCCCGCCGGACGCGGTACCTCAGCTGGGGCTTGACCGCTAAAAGGCCCCTTTCGCGCGAACAAATCAGACCCACAGGACCGCCCCATGCCCCGAGCCATGCTGGCAAGCTTTGCCAATCGTATAGCCAAACCCGATCTGCGTTGGGTGCCGGATGAAGGGCTGACCGCCTCACGCCTGCGGATTGAGCTGTTGTCAGGGCTTACTGTTGCGTTGGCGTTGGTGCCCGAAGCTGTAGCATTTGCTTTTGTCGCCGGGGTGCATCCGCTGGTTGGCCTTTACGCGGCCTTTATGGTCGGTCTGATCACGGCGCTGATCGGCGGTCGTCCGGGCATGATTTCAGGCGCGACTGGGGCATTGGCCGTAGTGATGGTGGCGCTTGTGGCCGAACACGGGGTCGAATACCTGTTCGCCACCGTTGTTTTGATGGGTATTCTGCAAGTAATCGCCGGGGCGATGCACTGGGGCCGCTTTATCCGTCTGGTGCCGCACCCAGTGATGCTGGGTTTTGTGAACGGTCTGGCGATTGTGATCTTTCTGGCGCAGTTGGGCCAGTTCAAGGTGCCCGGCACGATGGAAAACACGGGCCACGGCGTCGGTGGGGGCGAGTGGCTTTCGGGTCTGCAGCTTTATACAATGTTGGGGCTGGTTGCGCTGACCATGGCCGTAATTTGGGTCATGCCGCGCATCACACGTATCATCCCTGCACCGCTTGCCGGTATTTTTGTCGTGGCCGCGCTGGTGATCGGCTTCGGTCTTGACGTGCCGCGCGTGGGCGATCTGGCTTCCATCGAAGGCGGCCTGCCGCCGTTCCACATTCCGATGGTGCCGCTGAATTGGGAAACCTTCGAGATCATTCTGCCCTACGCGGTCATTCTGGCCGCAATTGGCCTGATCGAATCCCTGCTGACCCTGAACCTTGTGGGCGAAATCACCGGCAAACGTGGCGGAGCTTCGCAGGAATGTATCGCACAGGGCGTCGCCAACGTAGCCACCGGATTCTTCGGTGGTATGGGCGGTTGTGCGATGATCGGGCAGTCGATGATCAACGTGAAATCCGGCGGACGCACGCGTATTGCTGGGATCGCTGCGGCGCTGTTCCTTCTTGTATTCATACTGTTCGCCTCGCCACTGATCGAGCAAATCCCGCTGGCTGCTCTGGTCGGAGTGATGTTCATGGTCGTGATCGGAACGTTCGCCTGGAACTCGTTCAAGATCATGCGCAAGGTGCCTCTGATGGACGCGTTCGTAATCGTGCTGGTGACGGTCGTGACCGTGATGGAGGACCTCGCGGTTGCCGTCGTCGTTGGCGTAATCGTTTCAGCGCTGGCCTACGCTTGGAACAACGCCAAGCGCATCCACGCGATCACCCGCGACTCCGAAACTGAAAAGGGCGCGAAAGTCTACGAAATCCAAGGGCCGCTTTTCTTTGGTTCATCCGACGGGTTTGTTGAGCTGTTTGACGTGCCGAACGACCCGGAAACTGTAATCGTGGATTTTGCCGAAAGTCGCGTTGTCGACCAATCTGCGCTGCAAGCCATCGAAAACATCGCCGCAAAATACGAGGCCGCGGGCAAACGAGTCATGTTGCGCCACCTCAGCCGCGATTGCCATAAGCTGTTGAACAAGGCGGGCCATCTGATGGTGGATAGCGATGATGATCCTGACTACCAACTTGCCGTGGACTATTCTGTCCGCACCGGCATCCTTGGCGGCCACTGACAGGTTGGAACGGCGGCCCGAAGGTCGCCGTTCAATTTGGTGCCAGACGTTCCAAGCTATCGATATCACCGGATAGAAGGGCGCTTTCGGAGGCTCCAACTTTTTGTGGCGGCCAGTCCCACCAGCCAAGCGCCTCCAGTCTGGCAATCACATCCGCTTCAAAACGGTATCGCCGCACCTCTGCGGGATTTCCCGTGACGATTGCATAAGGTGGGATATCACCTCGGACAACCGATCCGGCACCAATGATTGATCCGTTGCCGATCCGTGCTCCGGGCAGGATCAATGCGCCATATCCGATCCAAACGTCATGCCCGATGATCGTATCCCGCGTGTCGGGTTGGTATCCCGACATTCTGTCCGGATCGAAGACAGGAAAAGGAAAACAGGTCAGACCTGCCATCGCGTGATTGGCCGAAGAAGTAATGAACCGAACGCCATGAGCAATCTGGCAAAATTTGCCCAGGATCAGCTTTTCCTTTGAAAACGGGAACAGATAAGGAGCCAGCCGCGCCCCCCAATCCTCGGGCGGGTCAAAGTCTGATGCGTAGCTGAACGCCCCGGCCTCAAAGCGTGGATGATCGACTGCCTCGGACAAAAACACCGTGCCCTTGTGAACGGTCCCATCGGGCAGGGTAACGGGGTATCTGCGATGAGGATCAGGGAGTTGCATCAGTCGTCAGGTCGGCTCAGAGAGAATAGTTCGGTGACAACCGAGTAGTCCCGATAGCCCAGTCTTGCCAGTGGTTGAAACGTCGTCACGTCGAAAATACCATCTCGCAGGCAGTCGTCTCGTAAGTGGATACCGGTGACTTCTCCGAATACGACCCGATTAGCCTGTCCCGGCAGCGAGACAATCTTTGTCAGCTTGCATTCCAGAGCTGCCGGGGCTCCGTCAACTCGGGCGCAGGGGATGGTTTCGCACTCAACTGGTGTAAGGCCGGCGTGTTCGAACTCGTCGTGATGTTTGGCCAAACCTGCTGAACTGGCATTCATTGCGTCCCGATGCGCATGGGCAACCACGTTCACGCAAAATACTCCGGTTGCCTCGATGTTTGCGACACTGTCTTTTCCGCCGTTCTGATCGTCCTTCGTTCCTGTCGACGCAAACATGACCTGCGGCGGTGTGTACGCGACCCCGTTAAAAAAGGAATAAGGAGCCAGATTGTTTATACCGTCCAAACTGCGCGTAGAAATCCAGCCGATCGGACGAGGGGTAATGATCGCGTTGAACGGGTTGTGCGGCAGGCCGTGGCCTTCTTCGGGGCGATAGAACATCTGATCTCCAAGCGTTTGCCCAAGGCGTACCGAAGTGCTAGGGCGAATGCCAGCGAGGAAAAGAGGGTCGAGGTGCAGCAGTTCGGGATCAGGCCGGAAGAGCCGGACGATTGGTGGGAGGTCGAAGCCCTCTATGATCTATGCTTTGCGCCCGGGCGCGAGGCTCTGTCCTCGTACCGATTGCGGGATGATGTGCCGCCTGTTTCGGGCCTGTCTTTAGTTGCGCGCGACGGACAGGGCATTCTGGCAGGCGCGATCAGATTCTGGCCGGTGCATGTGGGAGAATATGATGCGTTGCTATTGGGGCCGGTGGCTGTGCACCCAACGCATCAGGGCGAGGGGTTGGGCGGGTTCCTGATCCACGAAGGAGTTCAGGCCGGGCGCGCGCGAGGCTGGAATCGCGTGATGTTGGTGGGCGACGCACCTTATTACGCGCGGTTCGGGTTTTCGCGTCTGAGCGGGATCGAAATGCCGCCTCCAACCAACCCTGACAGGGTCCTCGGGCTGGAATTGTCTCCTGGCGTCTGGGACGGGGTGAGCGGGCCAGTTACCCGGTGGACCCGCTGAACTATTGAAACCGGAGCCAAAAAACCCGATGTCTTTAGGGCAGGAGGGTATCAATGCAGGACGTGGTTCTTGTCGAAAAACTGGATGCTGAGGCCGAATTGGACCGGTTGGCCGCGTGTTACCGGTCTGCGGGTGGGCCGGGTGTCAAACTTCTGAACAGTTTGGGTGGGTCGGCAGAATCTTTGCTAGAACAATTGCCCGAGCCGATCAGGCAGGGTCTGACGGGTGCGACCGAACAGGCCTTGTGGCTTGCCATGCACGCGGCAGAAGGGTCGCGCCGAGCCGTGCCGGATCAGCGACCTTGGGTGAATACCGCTCTGACCACAGCCATGGGTGCTGCTGGGGGGCTGGGCGGCGTGTCTACTGCTTTGATGGAACTGCCAGCCACAACGGCGATGCTTTTACGCTCGATACAAGGCGCGGCAGCGCGCGAAGGATTTGATCCGTCGGAAGAGGGTGTGAAATTCGATTGCGTGCGCGTGCTGTCTGCCGCAGGTCCATTGTCCAATGATGACGGGGCAGATATGGGCTTTTTCTCGGTTCGCCTGACATTAACAGGCCCGGCCATGCAGCGGCTGATCGCGGCGGTTGCTCCACGTCTGTCAGTGGTGCTGGGGCAAAAGCTGGCGGCGCAGTCGGTGCCCGTGTTGGGCGCAATCGCCGGGGGCGGCACAAACTATGTCTACACGCGGTATTACCAGCAGATCGCTCGTGTGCATTTTGGGTTGCGGCGGTTGGCTGTTGATGCCGATATTCCGCATGAGGAATTGGTTCGCAAACTAAGTTCCAGAATGTAGACCTGCTTCAAGGGCTTGGAGAAAAACGCCTTATGTGGTACGCATGATCTGAAGCCCCGCTAAATAAGCGAAAATAATGCGGGCAACAGGCAAGAGTTCCATCTGAAAGGCGGCGCAGCGTGAAAGACGCAAGGTTATCGCCATATGTTTCGCAGAAAGTCCGGCAATTGCCGGTGCTGCAGCAGTCGGCCGCCTTGTGCTATCGGTTCGAAAAGGGCCGACCCGAGGTGTTGTTGATCACTACCCGCAAATCGGGGCGCTGGATCATTCCCAAAGGATGGATGATCGACGGTTTGACGCCGTCAGAGACTGCAGTGCAAGAGGCGTGGGAAGAGGCGGGTATTCGTGGCAAATGCGATGCGCGCTCGATGGGGCGCTTTTTCTACCAAAAGCGTCATCGAAAAAAGGGTTTGGTGCTGTGCGCCGTGGACGTGTTCCCGCTATTGGCGACGTCACTTTCCACACGGTTTCCCGAATACCAACAGCGGCACAGAAAGTGGTTTACGCCGAAGAAAGCCGCACTGATGGTCAATTCCCGGGAACTGGCGGTATTGTTGCGAAAACTTGAGCCTGTTAGGCACTGAGATGCCCTTTGAGGGGCTTGATCTTGCCGAGTCCCTCGGTATCTAATTGGCGACCGATTTTGGACGGACCATGATTCAATACGCCCTTAAATGCAGTAATGGCCATACATTTGACAGTTGGTTTCAATCTGCTGCCGCCTACGACAAACTGGCATCTGCTGGCATGGTGACATGCACAGTTTGCGGCTGTGCAGACGTTGAAAAGGCGATCATGACACCACGTGTGCGTCCTGCCCGCAGCGTCGAGGCGCGTGTTCAGGCGAAGCCGCAGGAAGCTGAAACCATAGATGTGGCCGCACCGCCCCCGGACCTTGAAAAGGCGCTGGCGGAATTGCGTCGTAAAGTCGAAGAAAACTCGGATTATGTCGGCAAGGACTTCGCCCGTGAAGCCCGCAAGATTCACCTCGGCGATGCGCCAGAGCGCGCGATCTACGGTGAGGCTAGGCCTGAAGAGGCGCAGGCCCTGATCGATGACGGGGTGCCTGTCGCACCTTTACCTTTCGTTCCAAGCAGAAAGACAAACTAAGCCGTGCATATCGTTATTACCGGGGTCAATCGCGGGATTGGCCGAACGCTGGCCGATGCCTATCGTGCCCGCGGCGATGCTCTGACCGGAACCGCGCGGAACGGAAGCGCGGATCTGGTTTTGGATGTTACCGATCCCGCGCAGCATTCGGATATGGCGGCGCATTTGGGCGACCAACCGGTCGACCTGTTGATCTGTAATGCCGGTGTTTATCTGGACAAAGGACAGGACATTGACGGGTATCCTGCGGATATGTGGGCCCAAAGTTTCGCCGTCAACGTGACCGGTGTGTTTCTGTCTGTTCAGGCACTGTTGCCCAATCTGCGCGCCGCGAAAGGCAAGATTGCGATCCTGTCTTCGCAAATGGCGTCGCATACGCGGGCACCGGGCGGCAGCTATATCTATCGTGCGTCGAAGGCCGCCGCGTTGAACCTTGGGCGCAATCTAGCCACCGATTTGCGCGAGGACGGCATCGCCGTTGGAATCTATCACCCCGGTTGGGTGCTGACGGAAATGGGTGGACCGGCTGCTGAGATCACCACGGATCAAGCCGCTGAGGGCCTGATCGCACGGTTTGACGCTTTGTCACTTGAAACGACGGGCTGTTTTGAGACTTGGGACGGCTTTCCACACGCTTATTGACGTTTCAGCGCCGCCGAGGGGATTTCGTAAACCTCGTCAGGGTCAATGAAAACCACCGTGAGATCACCGCGCGTCTCGTGGGTGATCTTGGCGGGTGAGCTGCTGGAAGTGGGGACTCCATCGGTGAAATAGATGCTGCGCACTTCACCGGCGCCCAATGCTACGGCAAGGGTGGTTGTGCCGTCGTCGTGGTGGCGTAGTTCGGCATGGCAGCTGCTCAGCGGTTGACCACCTGCAGCGCAGGGCACTGTACCCAGGGCATTCTTGCCATCGGTTGCGGCCAGCGAAGCCTGTTGTGCAAAAGCGGGCGAAGACAGCAGCATGGTTGCGATGGCAAGGCGGAGCATGGAAAACCTCTTGGAAAATGCGTTGTCTAAGGCTGACACCGCCACTACCGGATGTAAAGCGGCCCAATGCGGCAATCGGGGCGGTTTTGAACCCTTGCCCTTGTGGCCCCCCTCGCATAAGACGCACGGGACCTGAATTCCAAGGCGCGGAGAGACCACCCCCATGCCCGTACTCGTAATGAAATTCGGTGGCACATCGGTTGCCAACCTTGACCGCATCCGCCGCGCGGCCAAACGCATCGGCGTCGAGGTGGCCAAAGGTTATGACGTGATCGTCATCGTCTCGGCCATGTCTGGCAAGACAAATGAACTGGTGGGGTGGGTTGATGAGACTTCGCCACTGTACGACGCACGGGAATATGACGCCGTGGTATCCTCGGGTGAGAATGTGACCGCCGGTCTGATGGCGCTGACGCTGCAGGAAATGGATATCCCAGCCCGCAGTTGGCAGGGCTGGCAGGTGCCGCTGAAAACCACCAGCGCCCACAGCCAGGCGCGGATCGAGGAAATCCCGACCGAGAATATAGGCCAGAAATTCGACGAAGGCATGAAGGTAGCCGTCGTTGCTGGGTTCCAGGGAATCAGCCCCGAAGGCCGCATCACCACGCTGGGGCGGGGCGGTTCGGACACCACCGCCGTTGCCTTCGCAGCCGCATTTGGTGCCGAGCGTTGTGACATCTACACTGATGTGGATGGCGTCTATACCACTGACCCGCGCATCTGCGAAAAGGCGCGCAAACTGGATCGCATTTCGTTCGAAGAAATGCTCGAACTGGCGTCGCTGGGCGCGAAAGTGCTGCAAACCCGCTCGGTCGAGCTGGCGATGCGCTATAAGGTGAAACTGCGCGTTCTCTCAAGTTTCGAAGAACAATCCGACGAGGCCGGTACGCTGGTCGTGGACGAGGAGGATATCATGGAATCCAATGTCGTGGCCGGTGTGGCCTATTCCCGTGACGAGGCCAAGATGACCGTCGTATCGGTGGCGGACCGCCCCGGTATTGCCTCGACCATCTTTACCGCGCTCAGCGATGAGGGCGTGAATGTGGACATGATCGTGCAGAATATCTCGGACGAGGGGCGCACGGACATGACGTTCTCGTGCCCGACCGATCAGGTGACGCGCGCCGAAAAAGCGCTGCTGGCAATCAAGGACGCGGGCGAGCTGAACTATGCCGAACTGGTTGCGGATCAGGACGTCTGCAAGGTCTCTGTTGTCGGGATTGGTATGCGCTCTCAGTCCGGTGTGGCGGCCAAAATGTTCAAGGTACTCTCGGATGAGGGTATCAACATCAAAGTCATTACAACCTCTGAGATAAAAATTTCCGTACTTGTGGATCGGAAATACATGGAACTTGCGGTTCAGGCACTGCATGATGCCTTTGAACTGGACAAGGCGGCCTGAGCTTTTCAGCCAAGGATCTCGCCTGACACACTAATTTGGTTGGGCCATGGCGGACGGCACCGAAACAGAATCCCGTAAGCTGCTGGGGCGGCTGCGCGAAGAGATGGCAAGCGAGGCCGCTGGTCAGGAACGCCTTGACCGGATCACGCATCTGATTGCTGACAGCATTCGGGCCGAAGTCTGCTCGGTTTACCTGTTTCGCGACGAGGACACGCTGGAACTTTGCGCGACCGAAGGGTTGGCGCCCGAGGCCGTGCACAAGACGCGGATGCGCATGGGCGAAGGGCTGGTAGGTCGCGTTGCCCAATCCGGCAAAGTTATGAATACGGCAGATGCGCCATCTGCCAAAGGCTTCCGTTACATGCCGGAAACCGGGGAAGAGCGGTTTTCTTCGTTCCTTGGTGTTCCGATCCAAAGACTCGGCGAAAAGCTGGGCGTACTGGTCGTGCAATCCCGCGAAGCGCGGGAGTTTTCCGCAGATGAGGTATATGCGCTGGAAGTTGTCGCCATGGTTCTGGCCGAAATGGCCGAACTGGGTGCCTTCGTGGGTGAAGGCGCAGCCCTGTCACCGCTGCACCAGCAATCAGTTCTGATGCGGGGTGGCCCAGCGCAGGAAGGCGCGGCCGAAGGCCATGTCTGGCTACATGAACCGCGCGTGGTGGTAACGAACCCCATCGCCGAAGACCCACATCGGGAACTGGAACGACTGAGTGAAGCCGTCGAAGAATTACGCGTTGGCGTCGATAAGATGCTGGAAATCTCGCAGGGCGGTGACAAAGAGCAGCTACAGGTTCTTGAAGCCTATCGTATGTTCGCAAATTCCAAAGGCTGGATGCGTCGGATGGAGGAGGACATCGGACTGGGCCTGAGCGCCGAGGCCGCTGTCGAGAAAGAACAGTCTCAGGCCCGCGCCCGGATGGGGCAGGTAACGGACCCCTATCTTCGCGAACGGCTTGCTGATCTGGACGATCTGTCCAACAGGTTGCTGCGCATTCTGACCGGGCAGGGCAATGCCAACGGCACGGACTTGCCGTCCGATCCGATTCTGATTGCCCGGAACATTGGACCAGGTGATCTGTTGGAATACGGCAGGTCGTTGAAAGGTATCGTGCTTGAAGAAGGATCGGTCGGTAGTCACGCCACTATCGTGGCGCGCGCGCTTGCGATTCCGTTGGTCGTTCACGTGGCCCGTATCACCACCGAGGCGTTGAATGGAGACCATATTCTGGTTGATGGTGATCAGGGTGTAGTACACCTGCGCCCCGAAGATACCGTTGTTAGCGCATTCCGCGACAAGATCGCGATGCAAGCCAAAGCGCAGGAACGCTATGCCTCGATCCGTGAAACCCCGACGGTTACACGGGATGGAGAGCGTATCAATCTGGTGATGAACGCGGGTCTGATGGCGGATCTGCCGTCGCTGGAGAACTCCGGTGCCGAAGGCGTTGGCCTGTTTCGGACCGAGTTGCAGTTCCTGGTGCGCAACCAGATGCCGAAGCGATCGGAATTGGTGACGCAGTACCAGCGGGTTCTGGACGCGGCTGGAGACAAGCGTGTGGTGTTCCGTACGCTGGATATCGGCTCGGATAAGGTGCTGCCCTACATGAAACATGTCGCCGAACCAAACCCGGCTTTGGGCTGGCGGGCAATTCGAGTGGGTCTGGACAAGCGTGGCGTGATGCGGATGCAGCTACAGGCGTTGTTGCGTGCTGCCGACGGTCGCCCGTTGACGATCATGTTCCCATTCGTGGCGCAGGCCGACGAATTCCGCGAGGCCCGATGGGAGGTCAACAAGACCATCGAACGGGAAAAGCGGCTTGGCCATGTGCTGCCCGAAACGCTTGAAGTCGGCGCGATGCTGGAAACCCCGTCGTTGGCCTTTGCGCCGCAGAAATTCTTTGACGAGGTCGATTTCATCTCGATCGGTGGCAATGACTTGAAACAGTTTTTCTTCGCCGCCGACCGCGAGAACGAGCTGGTTCGGCGCCGCTATGACACGTTGAACGTCAGCTTCCTGAGTTTCATCGAGCGGATCGTCGAGCGCTGCAATATCTCGAATACACCGCTTTCCTTCTGTGGCGAAGACGCAGGTCGCCCGGTCGAGGCGTTGTGTCTGGCCGCGATGGGCATCCGAACGCTGTCTATGCGACCCGCATCGATTGGACCGGTCAAAAGCGTTCTGCTCAGGTCCGATCTGCAATCGCTGCGCAAGATTATCGCTGATGCGCGGCACCGCGGCGAACAGTCTGTGCGCCCGTCAGTCATGGAATGGCTGCGCAATCAGGGATAATCTGTTAAATCCGGGCTTGCTTTCTGCATCTGCATTGCCTATTCAGACGGCAAATGTTAGCGGTAACATGGCCCGCGTCACCGGCACTGCTGAAACAAGGTGCTATGGTGACCCAGGTGAGAACTGAAGGAGCCCGTCGATGGTTTCACGCGTAATTCCGGTTAACCCGTTTGACCTGGTGCTGTTTGGTGCAACCGGCGATCTGGCACAGCGTAAGATACTGCCGGGCCTCTATCACCGGTTCGAAGTGGGGCAGATGCCCGAAGACGCAAGGATCATCGGCACCGCCCGTTCGGACATGGACAGCGACGCATTCCGTAACCAGCTTCTCGGCTCGATGAAGGAATTTGCGCCGGAATACAAAAAGGATGTGCTGGACAAGTTCCTCAGCCAAATCGAATATGTCCCGGTTGACGCATTGGGTGAGGCCGGTTGGGCCGATTTGGCCAAAACCTTGCGCCCGGATGTGGTGCGTGCCTTTTATCTGTCGGTTGGCCCAAGCCTGTTTTCAGGCATCGCACAGCGGTTGCATGATCACGGTCTCGCCACACCTGACAGCCGTATCGTGGTGGAAAAACCCTTTGGTCATGATCTGGCGTCCGCAAAAGCGCTGAACCAAGGTCTACGCGCCTGTTTTGAAGAGCATCAAATCTATCGGATCGACCATTATCTGGGCAAGGAAACGGTGCAAAACCTGATGGCGCTGCGCTTTGCCAATTCCCTGTTCGAGCCGCTGTGGAACTCGACCCATGTCGATCACGTGCAGATTACCGTCGCCGAAACCGTCGGGGTTGAGGGGCGCGGTGCTTACTATGATCAGTCCGGCGCGATGCGGGATATGATCCAGAACCACCTTGTGCAACTCTTGTGTCTGACGGCGATGGAACCGCCCTCAAAGTTCTCGCCGAACGCGGTGCGCGACGAAAAGGTCAAGGTAATCGAAGCGCTGGAGCCTGTCGAGCCGAAGGATATTGCCCGCGGTCAATATCGTGCAGAACATGGTCAGGGTGGATATGTCGATCATGTCGGTAACCCGGCCAGCCGGACCGAGAGTTTCATTGCTCTCAAGGTCCATCTGGGCAACTGGCGCTGGGCAGGGGTGCCGTTCTATCTGCGCACGGGCAAGCGCCTGCGGGCACGGGAATCCGAGATCGCCGTGTTCTTCCGCGATCCGCCGCATACGATTTTCCCCAATGTCGGTCCGCTTCACGGCAACGTGCTGGTGATCCGACTGCAACCGGACGAGGGGATTACACTGCGTACAACCATAAAAGACCCCGGCCCAGGCGGTTTCCGCCTGTCCGACGTGGCGCTGGACATGAGCTTTGCCGACGCACTGGGCGCCGAAGCAAGTGCCCCCGACGCCTATGAGCGGCTGGTGATGGATGTCATTCGCGGCGACCAGACCCTGTTCATGCGCGGAGACGAGGCCGAGGCCGCCTGGGCCTGGGTCGACCCTATCATTCAGGGCTGGGAAGATCGCGGTGATCGCCCTGCGCGTTACGATCAGGGCAGTTCAGGCCCCGAAGAAGCATTGATGCTGATGCATCGCGACGGCCGTCGCTGGCGTCAGATCGGAGGTTAAATCATGGTTCATTCTGTCATCACCGACGTCACGAAGCGGATCGTCGACCGCAGCGCGGACCTGCGTGGCCCGCATCTGGAACGGATGGAGCACGCTAAATCCAAAGGCCCTGCGCGTGGGCATCTGTCGTGCAGTGGTCAGGCACATGCTTATGCCGGGGCTGGGACGGATCAGCAGGCGATGGCGACTGGTACGGCCGGAAATCTCGGTATCGTTACCGCCTATAACGACATGCTGTCGGCCCACCAGCCGTTCGAACGCTACCCGGGTCTGATCCGTGACGCGATCCGCGCCGCGGGCGGCACAGCGCAAGTCGCTGGCGGCGTACCCGCCATGTGCGACGGTGTCACGCAGGGCGAGGCGGGGATGGAGCTGTCCCTGTTCTCACGCGATGTGATCGCATTGGCGACTGGCGTGGCGCTCAGCCACAACACCTATGACGC
Source organism: Ruegeria sp. AA6 (assembly GCF_056542865.1). Lineage (NCBI taxonomy): Bacteria > Pseudomonadati > Pseudomonadota > Alphaproteobacteria > Rhodobacterales > Roseobacteraceae > Ruegeria > Ruegeria sp. AA6. Next base: position 80,886 of record NZ_JBQGAN010000003.1, on the reverse strand, counting down.
CGCCGTGTTCCTTGGTGTGTGTGACAAGATCGTCCCCGGCCTGATCATCGGTGCGCAAGCCTTTGGCCATCTGCCCGCCGTTTTCCTGCCCGCCGGTCCAATGACCAGTGGCCTGCCGAACGACGAAAAGGCCAAGGTCCGTCAGCAATTCGCCGCCGGAGAAGTCGACCGCGACGCGCTGATGAAGGCGGAAATGGCCGCCTATCACGGCCCCGGAACCTGTACGTTCTACGGCACTGCCAACACGAACCAGATGCTGATGGAGTTCATGGGCCTGCACCTGCCGGGCTCGAGCTTCGTCAATCCCAACACGCCGTTGCGGGATGCGCTGACTGAAGAGGGCGCGCGCCGCGCGTTGTCACTGAGCGCACTCGGGAACCACTATACCCCTGTTTGCCAAATCCTCGACGAACGTGCCTTTGTGAACGGAATCGTTGGCCTCATGGCTACGGGCGGGTCAACCAACCTTCTGATCCATCTGATCGCCATGGCGCGTGCGGGCGGTATCGTTTTGGATTGGCAGGATTTTTCCGACATCTCTGCCGTGGTTCCTTTGGTCGCGCGGGTCTATCCCAACGGGCTGGCGGACGTGAACCATTTCCACGCCGCAGGTGGTCTTGGCTACTGCATCAGCACACTGCTAGAGGACGGGCTTCTGCACCCCGACACGCTGACCGTCGCGGGGCAGGGTCTGCACAACTACACCAAGGAACCCAAGCTGAAAAACGGCGAACTGGTCTGGGAAGAGGGCGCAGGCCACAGCCTGAACGAGAAAATCGTGCGCCCGGCCAAAGACCCGTTCCAGCCCACTGGCGGCCTGTCGCGCCTGACCGGCAATCTGGGCACCGCCGTCATGAAAGTCTCGGCGGTCGCTCCTGAACATCAGGTGGTTGAGGCCCCCGTCCGCGTATTCCACGATCAGGATGAAGTCAAAACCGCGTTCAAGACGGGCGAGTTCACTGACGACGTTATCGTCGTTGTCCGGTTCCAAGGCCCCAAGGCCAACGGGATGCCCGAACTGCACTCGCTGACCCCGATTCTTTCGATCCTGCAGGGCAGGGGGCAAAAAGTGGCACTGGTCACCGATGGTCGCATGTCCGGCGCGTCGGGCAAGGTTCCAGCCGCGATCCACGTCTGCCCGGAGGCGTTGGATGGTGGCGCAATCGCTTGCCTGCAGGACGGCGATCTGCTGCGCGTGGATGCGGTAAAGGGCGAACTGGAAATCCTTACTCCGGGTGTGCTGGATCGCACGCCTGCCACTGCCGACCTCTCGGCCAACCAACACGGCGTCGGGCGCGACCTGTTCGGCACCTTCCGCGCCAATGTCGGATCCGCCGACACCGGTGCCAGTATTTTCGGAGTCTAATCCTCATGTCAAAAACCGAACGTACCCGCGAAATCTGCAGCCTGGCCCCTATTGTCCCGGTTTTGGTTGTCGATGACGCAGCGCATGCCCGCCCTCTGGCCGAGGCGCTGGTCGCTGGTGGTCTGCCCGCACTTGAAGTCACCCTGCGCACCCCTGCGGCGCTGGATGTAATCCGCGCAATGGCCGAAGTACCCGGCGGCGTGGTCGGCGCGGGCACTTTAGTTACTCCCGAAGACGTTCGCGCAGCGAAAGAAGCAGGCGCGCAGTTTGGTGTTTCGCCCGGCGCAACCGACACGTTGATCGCCGCCTGCGAGGCTGAGGGTCTTCCCCTGTTGCCCGGCGCAGCGACGGCCAGCGAGGCGATGGCCCTGCTGGAAAAAGGCTATGACATGTTGAAATTCTTCCCGGCCGAAGCTTCGGGTGGCGCACCTGCGCTAAAGGCCATTGGGGCGCCGTTGCCTCAAATTACCTTCTGTCCAACCGGTGGTGTGTCACCCTCAAACGCCCGCGATTATCTCAGCCTTTCCAACGTGGTCTGCGCTGGCGGCAGCTGGGTCGCGCCCAAGCAGATGGTAATCGATGGCGACTGGGCCGGGATCGAAGCGCTGGCACGAGACGCCGCCAAGCTGAAGGGGTGACTCCCGCATAATCGGAGCTTGGGTCGGGTCGTCTCTCAAAGGTCGATCTGATTGATTTTGGCATGACCGGAGCCTGAGACTTGGAACGCATTGCGTAAGTTTTGGGTGCCGCCAAAGACTATCAGACAATGATCGTTCTGACGTTCCACGCTGGCACGTCGATTTCGATCCGTAACGACAAGCCGGTCTTGCAGGCTTTGCTGGACGATCTGAACTACCCCGCGCGTTGGCGATAGATTGAACCGCCCGCAGCTACGCCGGTTCAAGTCGTGCTTTTGGCCTCCAACAGCGCTTTTGGTAGCGCTGCGGCAAAGGCATCCAGATCAGCCTCCGTGCCACAACTGACGCGAATGCAACGATTCTGCGGCGCGGCAAAAGGCATCCGGACAAAGATACCTTGCTCCACCAGCGCGTCCAATACCGCCTTGGCAAAGGGACCATCGCGTCCGCAATCGATCGCCACAAAATTCGTGGCCGACGGCAGTGGCTCCAGCCCGTTTTCTCGCGCGATCTGGCTAATTCGGTCACGCGCCGTGACGATCTGTGTTTGTACATGTGCAAGCCACTCGCCATCCTGCAACGCCGCCAGCGCGCCTGCCTGCGCCGCTCGGTTCATGCCGAAATGATTGCGTACCTTGTTGAATGCGGCGATCAGATCCGGTGCGCCAATAGCATATCCAACACGAGCCCCGGCCATGCCGTATACCTTTGAAAACGTGCGCATTCGGATCACGCGGGGATCATCTGCCGCAATGATCGCCGCTGTCCCTTCGGGGGCGCATTCAACATAGGCTTCGTCCAACACAAGTAGGCAACCTGATGGTAAGGCCTCCATCGCTTCGATGATATCGCGGCTACGATGCCAACTGCCCATCGGGTTGTCGGGGTTCGCGAGGTAAATCAACTTGGCGTCCACCTCGGCCGCTTTGGCGAACAGCGTTGCAGGGTCTTCGTGGTCGTCTTGATAGGGCACTTTGTGCAACGTTCCGCCAAACCCGGCCACGTGGTAGTTGAAGGTTGGATAGGCCCCGTCGGACGTCACGACGGCATCGCCCTGTCCGACCAGCAATCGCACCAGATAGCCCAACAAGCCGTCTATCCCTTCGCCGACCACGATATTTTCGGGTCTTACCCCATGATGTTTCGCCAGAGCGTTTGTCAGATCGTGGCTTTCGGGGTCGCCATACATCCAGATTTCCGTCTCGGCCATCGCCTCAAGCGCGCGGGGAGAGGGGCCAAAAACGCTTTCATTCGCGCCAAGCCGGGCTGCAAATGGCGCGCCCCGCTGACGCTCCTGCGTTTCGGGGCCGACAAAGGGCACAGTGGCGGGCAGTGACAGAGCAAGCGGGGTATAGCGAGGGGCTTTCATAGGCGCAGATAAGCGCAGGCCGTGGAATTGGGCAAGCCTTACGCGGTCGCAAGCCGTATTTCGGGTGATGTGTTGAAGAACGTTACTGACCCGTGACTTCAAGAAACATGTGCGCGCTGGAAGACTCCCGCTTAGCATCCCGGCCACGGATGGCATCCAATGCTATTTGGTAGGCCGGCTGGTCTCGAATCACGTCCATGTAGGCATTGCCCAACGTCTGCCCGGAAACAACATCCATGGGATAATGCACACCCCCAATGACGCGGCCATACCCGATCTCACGCCCAAGCTTTTCCAGCTCGTCCATGTGCTGAGGAAAGAGATCTGAAAGAACCGACGTATACACGATGGCCCGGATCGTGTGACCGCTAGGGTAAGAAGTTACCGGAAAAGCAGTCGCGACCGGTTCAACCGCATCGTTCAGCACGAAAGGGCGCGGGATGTCATAGTTCGCTTTGACGGCGTTGTAGTCATTGCGGACTTCATCGATAATTTGATCCAGCGTGTCGCTTAGAACCTGAGTGTCGATCTCCAACAACTCCGTGGCAACGATCGGAGCAAAACGCTCAAGGTTGACGGATTTTTGCACAAACTCAACCTGTTCCGGCGTTCGGCTTTCCTGCAACCACATGACGGCGAACATTTCCTGATCGAACTCAGCAGTACCGGGTTCAGCAGGAGGGCCAATCAATTCGACGGCATCAATACTGTTCGCCGGAAAGAACTTGTCCGCAAGGGCAGGCCCGGCAAAGGTGATGCAGGTAACAACGGCCATGACACTCTTTAACACGGCGACTTCCTTTACGTTCTTATGTTGGCGGAGGCCGAAAACCTGTCAGGCTTCGGCAATCAAGGTTCCCCAACTGGAATAATTACCATTCGTCTCGCATATGATCGTCTCGGCTCCGGTCACCGCATCGGTTCCGAAATAACACTCGGCAAACGCGGGATTGCTAAGAAAGGCCAGGTTCAGGGCGACGAGACCCAAAGCAGCAGTATATTTCATCGTACTCACTCCTATTAGGTGAGCCTCAGATGGCCCTGCTTCATGGATTGGGAAATTGATAAGAGATTAAACTTTCTTAATTCTATGCTGAGTAGATCTGCCCTCACGTCGCAGTGGCATGAAAAGATCTTTCCGGGCATGGTTGGCGAAACCGGATTTAAGAGGCCCGCATGTCACGCGTATCTGTCGAATACAAGGATCACATCGCCCATGTCACGCTGACCCACGGCGACAAGATGAACGCGCTGGACGACGCGATGTTCAAGGCGCTGCTGTCAGCAGGGCAAGAGGTCGCCGCCTCGGATGTGCGCGCCGTTGTGCTGTCGGGTGAGGGCAAAAGCTTTTGCGCTGGGCTTGATATGGTCAGCATGGCAGGACTGGCGCAGGCCAATCCGGCTGAGATGCTGTTGCCGCGCAGCCACGAAGATGCCAACGCGCTGCAAGAAGTTGCTCTGATCTGGCGACGTGTGCCGGTACCGGTGATCTGTGCCATTCAGGGCGTTGCCTATGGCGGGGGTCTGCAGATTGCGCTGGGCGCCGATATTCGCATCGCCCACCCCGAGGCCAAACTCTCGGTGATGGAGATGAAATGGGGCATTATTCCCGATATGGGCGGGATGGTTCTGCTGCCGCAATTGGTGCGCTCGGATGTTTTGCGATTGCTAACGTACACTGCCCGCCCCATCGGTGCCCAGCAGGCCGCCGAATGGGGGCTGGTCACGAAACTATCGGACGATCCGTTGACCGAGGCGTTGGCGCTTGCCGAGGATATCGCGGGTAAAAGCCCGTCGGCTATTCGCGCGGCGAAACGTGTGATCGAAGTGGCCGAAACCAAGGCCCGCGCTGAGGTTTTGCTGGCCGAATCTGCTGAGCAGGTTGACCTGATCGGCAAGCCCGATCAGATGGAGGTTGTGATGGCCCAGATGCAGGGTCGGAAACCTGAATTCAAATGATCCTCTGACAGCGATTCAGGCTTTTCGGCGCAACAGGTAGGCGACGCCGCCCGCCAGCAGGCCCCAGACCGCAGCGCCAAGCCCAAAGACCGTGATGCCTGACGCTGTGATCGCAAAGGTCAGAATGGCGGCTTCACGCTCGGCAGGGACCTCTAGTGCGGCGTGGGTTGCGTTGGCCATCACTCCGATCAAAGCAATCCCCGTCAGCGTGCCCATCAGCAGCGGGTCAGCATGTGCGGCGAAGCCGGTGATGGCTACGGCAAATATGCCGAACAAGCAGTAGAACACGCCAGCCATAACCGCCGACCAGTAGCGCTGGGCCGGGTCGGGATGGCTGTCCTCGTTCGAACACATCGCAGCCGTTATGGCGGCGAGACAGGTGGCTGGTGCACCGAAGGGGGCCGACAGGATGCTGGCCGCGCCGACCGAGGAAAACAGTTTACCTGCGGTGGGCGAATAGCCAAAGCTGCGCATTACTGCGACGCCAGGAATGTTCTGGGTGGCCATTGTCACGATGAACAGCGGGACGCCGATGCCGATGACCGAGGCCAGAGAGAATGTCGGCGTGGTCCAGGCTGGTGCCGACATCAGCTGAGTTGGCACAACAGATGCCTCGCCCGCGTTCAGTATCACGACAATAGCAGCGGCCACGACGGCCGCCGGGACCGCGAACAGACGGTTAACCCGACCAGCGATGAACCATGTCAGGATCACCGGCAACGCTTGCCATGGAAGGTCGACGGCTGCTTTGAACGGTACGATGCACAAGGGCAGAAGTACTCCGCCCAACATCGCTTGTGCCAAGGTCGTCGGGATAGCTGCCGCCAGTCGCCCCAAAGGTCGCCAGAGCCCTGCAAGGACAGTCAACGCACCGGCGCACAGGAAAGCACCCGTCGCCTCAGCAAAGCCCGCAGCGGGCATCGCCGATACGGCCAGCAGCGCCACGCCAGGGGTCGACCATGCCACGCTGATGGGCAGCCGATACCACAGGCTGAGCCCTATCCCCGCGAGCCCCATTGCGATGGCCGCCATCATCAGGCCCGAGGCGGACTGCTGCGCCGAGGCCCCCATGGCCGCCAGACCCTGCAAAACGATCGGGAAAGAACTGAAGAACCCGACGATGGCCACGACCAGCCCGGTCGAAACGGTTTGAAACGGGGGGATTGCGCGCGCCATTTTTGACCTCGGGGGTTGTAACCTGCACTTGCTAGCAATGGTTGGCTTGCCGAGGCAAGTTCTTTGGGTGCAAAAGAAAACCCCGCCGCTGGATGCGCGGCGGGGTTTGGGTTTTGAGTATTTGGGAAAAGATGAAGATCAGGCGATTTCGGCCAGACGGGCGAGCGCTTCGTTCAGTTTCGCTTCTTCTTCTTCGCGGGCGGCGAGGTTGGCTTTGGCTTCCGCAACCACCTCCTCCGGGGCCGAGGCCACGAATTTGGGGTTGTTCAGACGCCCGCGCAGGCCACCCAGTTCCTTGGCCAGCTTACCTTTGGCTTTTTCCAGCCGTTCCTTTTCAGCGCCGATGTCGATGATGTCCGCCAGCGGCAGGCCGAAGGACGCGCCGGGGGCAGCGATCGAGATTGTGCCTTTGGGCAGTTCATCCGCTTTGGTCAGGCTGTCTATCCGCGCAAGACGTTTAATCAGGGCCTCGTTGCGGTCCCACGCGGCTTGTCCGTTCGCATCTATCTCGGTCACCAGCATCGGCACGTAGAGGCCAGCAGGCACCCGCATCTGCGCACGGGCCGAGCGGGTGTTTTCGATGACCGAGATTACCCAATTCATCTCACGATCCGCATCCGCGTCGATCTGGTCGGCGGCGGCGTAGGTCGGCCAGTCGGCGTGGACGACCATCTTGGCGCGGTTACCGGTCAGCCCCCAGAGTTCTTCGGTGATGAACGGCATGATCGGGTGCAGCAGAACCATGCACTGATCCAGAACCCAGCGCATGGTGGCGCGGGTTTCGGCCTGCGCCTCGGTATCGTCGCCTTGCAGCAGGGGTTTGGACAGTTCCACGTACCAATCGCAGACCTTGCCCCAAACAAAGGCATAAAGCCCGTTGGCCGCGTCGTTGAAGCGATAGCTTTCCAGCGCCGCGTCGACCTCTTCGCGTACGCGGGCGGTTTCGCCGATGATCCAGCGGTTCACGGCAGCTTTGGGCTTCAGACCGGCGATATCCAGTTGCGGGACGTCATCGGTGAAGACCTCGTTCATCTCAGCGAAGCGGACGGCGTTCCACAGCTTGGTGCCGAAGTTGCGATAGCCGGTGATGCGCTCGCGGGACAGTTTCAGCACGCCGCCAATCGCCGCCATCGAGGCGTTGGTAAAGCGCAGCGCGTCGGCGCCGAACTCGTCCACGATCTCAAGCGGGTCGATGACGTTGCCGGTGGTCTTGGACATCTTCTTGCCCTTCTCGTCGCGGACGAGCTGGTGCAGGTAGACGGTGTGGAACGGGATCTGATCGACGACGGCCAGTTGCATCATCATCATCCGGGCGACCCAGAAGAACAGGATGTCGAAGCCAGTGATCAGAACGTCCGTGGGGAAGTAGCGTTCCAGTTCTTCGGTCTGTTCGGGCCAGCCCAGCGTGCCGATGGGCCAGAGGCCGGACGAGAACCAAGTGTCGAGCACGTCAGGGTCGCGCCAGACCGGGTACACCAGCTTGGTTGGGTCTTGTTCTACCGCGTACTGTGCAAGGCTTTCAGCGAACTGATGGATCGCTTCCTGCTTGTCGGCGACTTCGATGACAGTCGCGTGGCTAAGTGGGCTCGGGATGTTTGCGTTGTCGTCGAGGAACTTCTCGGTTACGGCCTCAAGGCTGGCTGCGCATTCCATGACATTGCCACGGTGCAGCATTCCGCCTTCGTTCAGCAAACGGCCCAGTTCGACCAGATCAAGGTCGCCGTCATTTTCATCGCCAATGAAGTCATCGGCGGACAGGTCGAGGCCATACCAAACCGGAATCTGGTGCCCCCACCACAGCTGGCGCGAGATGCACCAGGGCTCGATGTTTTCAAGCCAGTGGTAATAGGTCTTTTCGCCCGACTCGGGGATGATCTTGACCGTGCCGTCCTTGACCGCATCCAGCGCGGGGCCGACGACCTTTGCGGCGTCAACGAACCACTGATCGGTGAACATTGGCTCGATGACCACTTTCGAGCGGTCGCCAAAGGGCTGCATGATCGGTTTGCTCTCGACCAGCGGGACCAGCTTGTCTGCGCCTTCGTGATCCGGCTTCAGAGCAGTGGAACCCAGACGCGGATCATCCGCGCGGGTCATCACGGCCAGACCGTCAGCGGTGATCTCTTCCACCACCTTCGCCCGCGCCTCAAACCGGTCCAGCCCGCGCAGGTGATCGGGAACGAGGTTGATCGCGTCGATCTCGTTTTCGGTGAACTCACGCCCACGCGCGTATTCCTGCGCCTTGTCGGCCTCTTCGGCGTAGGGCGCGCCATCGGCCCGCATCGCGCCTTTGGTGTCCATCAGGCGGTACATCGGAATGCCGCCGCGCTTGGCAACCATGTTGTCGTTGAAGTCATGCGCACCGGTGATCTTCACTGCACCCGAGCCGAAATCGGGGTCCGGGTAGTCGTCAGTGATGATGGGGATCTGACGGCGATGCTCTTTCGGGCCAACCGGGATTTCGCAAAGTTTTCCAACGATTGGCGCGTAACGTTCATCCGACGGGTGAACCGCAACCGCGCCATCGCCCAGCATGGTTTCGGGACGGGTTGTGGCGATCGAGATATAGTCGCGCTCTTCCTCAAACACGATGTTCCCGTCTTCGTCTTTCTCGACGTAGGTATAGGTCTCGCCCCCGGCCAGCGGGTATTTGAAGTGCCACATGTGGCCCGCGACTTCGATATTCTCGACCTCAAGGTCCGAGATTGCAGTCTCGAAATGCGGGTCCCAGTTGACCAGACGCTTGCCGCGATAGATCAGGCCCTTTTCGTACATATCGACGAAGACCTTGATCACCGCGTCGTGGAAGTTGGCCGAGTTCTCATGCCCCGTGCGCGGGTCGCCCGCCGCACCGGCCATGGTGAAGGCGTTGCGTGACCAGTCGCAGGAGGACCCCAGACGTTTCAGCTGCTCGATGATCGTGCCGCCGTATTCACCTTTCCATTCCCAGACTTTCTCAAGGAATTTCTCACGGCCCAGCTCGCGCCGACCCGGCTGCTGAGTGGCGGCCAGCATCTTTTCCACCTGCATCTGCGTGGCGATGCCCGCATGGTCCTGACCGGGTTGCCACAGCGTGTCAAACCCGCGCATGCGGTGCCAGCGGATCAGGATGTCTTGCAAGGTGTTGTTGAACGCGTGGCCCACGTGCAGCGCGCCCGTCACGTTGGGTGGCGGGATCATGATGGTAAAGCTTTCGTCGCGCGATTTGTTTGCGCCTGCCTTGAAGGCTCCGGCCTGTTCCCAGGTCTCGTAAATGCGGGCCTCGGCTTCGGCCGCGTTGAATGTCTTTTCCATCGCCATGGGGTGCGTCCTGCGTCATCAATCCTTGGTCAGCGCCTGCAATAGCGAATGCGTGCAGGAAGGGGAAGGGTCTGCGGACGCTCTGGACAACGAACCGGCGCAGCCTAAAGTCGGCCCAACTGGCCGACCTAGGAGCATCCCATGGAAAAATTCGGAAAAAGTCAGTCGGTCAAACGAACCGAGGATCAGCGGTTACTGACCGGGCAGGGGCAGTATATTGACGACGATGTGCCCAGTGGTGCTCTGTTCGCCGCGTTTTTTCGTAGCCCGGTGGCACATGGGCGGATCACGACGCTAGATCTGGACGCAGCGCGTGAAGCCGACGGGGTGCGGATAGTGATGGCCGTTGACGATCTTGCAGAAGCTGGGATCGACACCGTGCTGAACGCGGCGGTATTGACCAACCGGGACGGGTCCAAAGCAGCAGCGCCTGACCGCCATATGCTGGCCAAAGATCGCGTACGTTTTGTCGGTGAGCCAGTTGCGGTCGTGATCGCTGAAACTCAGATGCAGGCACGCGACGCGATCGAGTTGATTTGGATGGAGACAGAGGATCTGCCTGCCAAGCTGGACGTGGACGCAGGCGGCGAAACACTGCACGTCGAAGCCCCCGATAACCGTGCATTTGACTGGGGCATGGGCGATGAGGCCGCAACCGAAGCTGCCTTTCAGGCCGCCGCGCATACCGTCCAACTGAACGTTGCGGATAACCGGGTGATTGTCACTTCGATTGAACCGCGGGGGTGTCAGGCTCATTGGTCTGACGGTCGTTTAAACTTTGCCTACGGGGGACAGGGCGTCTGGGCCATGCGCGGGCAGATGGCCCAGAAGTTGAAATTGGAGCCCGAAGCCATCCGTGTCACTACCCCCGATGTGGGCGGTGGATTCGGCATGAAGGTTATGCCCTACCCAGAATACTTTTGCGTCGCGGTCGCTGCGATGAAACTGGGCCAGCCTGTCCACTGGATGTCTGACCGGTCCGAAGCGATGCTGTCGGATCATCACGGCCGCGACTTGACCTCGCTGGCTGAACTGGCCTTTGACGCTGATCACAAGATCACCGCGTACCGAGTCCACAGCAAGGTGAACCTTGGTGCCTATAACAGCCATTTCGGGCAGGCCATTCAAACCAACCTATTCAGCAAAGTGCTGATGGGGGCCTATGATGTCCAAAAAGCCTATCTGCGGGTCGAGGGGTTCTATACCAACACGACACAGGTCGACGCCTATCGCGGCGCTGGGCGGCCCGAAGCAATCTATGTGTTGGAGCGCATCATGGACCGGGCCGCCCGGGAACTGGGCGTGGACCCGTGGGAGTTGCGACGCAAGAACTTCATCCGGCCCGAGGCTTTCCCCTATAAAACCGCTACCGGCGAAACCTACGACGTCGGCGACTTTGGAATGGTCCTGACCCGCGCGGAGGAGCAAGTACAGGGATTTGCCGAACGTAGGGCTGCGGATGCCGAACGTGGTCTAATCCGGGGGCAGGGGCTGTGCTATTACATTGAAAGCATACTTGGCGACCCGTCCGAGAACGCAAAAATCGAGTTCTGCGAGGATGGAACCGTGAACCTATATGTAGGAACCCAATCGAACGGGCAGGGGCACGAAACGGCATATACTCAGTTCCTGTCGGATCAGACGGGTGTTCCGATGGATCGGATCAAGATTGTTCAGGGCGACACTGATCAACTGCCCAGCGGGGGCGGTACTGGTGGGTCACGCTCGGTTACGGTTCAAAACACGGCCACGCTGGCCACAATCGATGTCATGATCGCCGCATTCACGCCTTATCTGGCCGATAAGATGGGCGTGGAGGAAGGCGGCGTGAGCTTTGACCGCGAAACATTCCGGGCGCCGGGGTCGAACCTGACGCCTACTTTGACCGAAGCGGCCAAGATGGCCCGTGCCGACGGTCGTACCGACCTGTTGCAGCACACGGCGCGTATTACACTAGATGCGCGCAGTTTTCCGAATGGCGCGCACGTTGCCGAAATCGTTATCGATTCTTACACAGGTGAAACTTGGGTCGACCGTTACACGGTGGTTGATGATTTCGGTAATCTTATCAACCCCATGCTGGCCGAAGGGCAGGTGCATGGCGGAGTGGCGCAAGGCATAGGTCAAGCCCTGAGCGAGCGCGTCGAATATGATGCACAGGGGCAACTGCTCACGGCTTCGTTGATGGACTATGCCTTGCCCCATGCCGCCGAGATACCCATGATAAAGTTTACCTCGGCGCCGGTTCCGTCAACTTCTAACCCATTGGGAATGAAAGGATGCGGAGAGGCCGGCACCGTGGGCGCGCTGGCCGCTGTGGCAAACGCGGTTCAGGACGCGCTTTGGGATCACGGGGTGCGACAGGCGGATATGCCATTCACACCTCTCAGAGTTTGGGAATTGTTGACGCATGGTTCTGTCGCGGCTGACTAGAAAGGTACTGGGATGGCTCGGGCGGCCTCTGCGGTCCGAACATTCGGCCGAGACGCTGCACCGCGAACCCGTCAGCCATGTCATTATCCTTGATGGCACCATGTCGACGCTTGAACCGGGGTTCGAGACCCATGCGGGCCAAACCTATCGCCTGTGCCGGGAAATGGGCAGCAGCGTCTCAGTCTTCTACGAATCTGGGGTTCAGTGGGAAAGTTGGAAATCTTCGCTGGATGTGATGATGGGGCGGGGCATCAATAGGCAAATCCGCCGCGCCTATGGTTATCTTGCGTCGCGTTACAAACCTGGTGATCGAATCTTTTTCATCGGCTATTCGCGTGGGGCATACGGGGTACGCAGCCTTGCCGGCGTGATCGACATGATCGGACTGCTCAAGGCCGAACATGCCACGGAGCGCAATATCAAACAGGCTTACCGCCATTACGAATGCAATCCCAACGGCCCGGCGGCGCAAGATTTCCGCCGACAGTTTTGCCACGAGGAAATTGCCATCGAAATGATCGGTGTCTGGGACACGGTCAAAGCTTTGGGTTTGCGGTTGCCGTTGCTGTGGCGTTGGGCCGAAGAAAAGCACGCGTTTCACAACCATCAGCTTGGCCCGGCGACCCGCCACGGCTATCACGCAATGGCACTGGACGAGACCCGCGAGGTTTATGAGCCGGTCCTGTGGACCTGCTCACCCGAGTTTAAAGGCGACGTCCAGCAGGTTTGGTTTCGTGGGACGCATGGGGATGTTGGCGGGCAGTTGAACGGCTACGAAGAGGCGCGCCCACTGAGCAACATCTCTCTGATCTGGATGCTGGACAAGGCCGAGTTACACGGCTTGCCGCTGCCCGAAGGCTGGCGCGATCGTTTCCCCACCTCAACCTCAGCGCCGTCGGTTGGCACCTGGCGTGGCTGGGGCAAGATTTTCCTGCTGCGCAAACACCGGAAAGTTGGAGCGGACCAGTCCGAACATTTGCATGCCTCAGTTTCACGCGATGACCTGCCGGGGTGGGTGCCGATGCCGGATTTACCATCGCATCCGGCAGAGTAGATCAGCTCGGAACACAAACGTTTCGGACTGTTTCTATAAACATATCCTCGCGCTCGACTAAGTCGAAGCGCCACCGTCTTGGGGACCAATTGTAAATGCTTTGCTTGTCTGGACGATCAACAATCATCAAGCCGTGAAAGTACCATTCTGACGTGGACTTATATCCGGTCTTTGTTGTGTAGAATGAAAATCCACGCAAATCACGCAGCGTTTCAATGCGGGAGGTCGGTGCGTGCTTTGCTATACAAAAGGGTGAGCCATCCGCAATATCTCGCGCCTGAATGTGGATCATCGGGATCGTCAAAATCGACCAGAGTGCCACGATTGTCGAGAGCGTCACCCCAAGTTTCGCAAGTCGAGAAGGTTGCGGTTCCTCATCTGACCCTGACCAAATGAGAATGCTGGAGGTGACTGCGATGGTCAGTGTCACGCCATGCAGGATCTCAATGTCCGACCCCAGTGAGAAGATCATCCCCAGAAAAGTCAGTAAGAAGCCGGTGACGATGCAAATTCCTGCGAGAACTTTGGCAAGAGCGGTCGGTATCTGCCGCATCCCCATCAGTGCAAGACCGGCGATGACCAGTGGTATGGCAGGTGCAATCCAGGCCAACAAGTACAGCCCCAGCGCCCATGCTGGCGGGCTGTGGTCGAATTGGTTGGGTTTGAAAATCGACGGATCAATCGGCTGCAAGTAAGCCAAAAAAATCAACGCCGCATAAGTGCAGAACAGGATTTTGGATTTCAGGCGTGGCTGGATGGGAAAATTCCTTGGGCCGAAATCAGTTCGGTGAAACTGGCCATCCGCTTCCGGGCGTTTGGCCAGTCAAAGTTGAAACGCATTTTTTCAGATGCTCAGCATCAATATTGCCGTGCACCTTGCACGGGATTTACCGACGACGGTCGCGGCGCGAGCTCATGGGCTGGAAGGCCACGCCCACGTGGGCCTCGCAATAGGGTTTGCCAGCTTCAACCGGCAGGCCGCAGAACCAAAAATCCTCGGTCGCGGGGTCACCGACGGGCCATTTGCAGGTCTTCTCGGTCAGTTCCATCAGCGTCAGCTTCTTGGCTTTCTTTTCGACCTCATTGACCTTGGCAAGCGCCTCGGGGCTGATTTCGTTAGCCGAGGGCTGCGGCGGCAGGGGTTGGCCAGCCGGGATGATCTGGCGGCGTGCTGGCACAGCGGGTTTTGCCTCAGCCGCAGGGGCAGGGGCCGGTCGCGCCGGTTCGGTCTTGGGCGCGGGTTTGGGCTTGGCCTCGGCCTTGGGCGCGGGTGCCGGTTTTTCTTTCGGTTCGGCCTTGGCGGGGGCCGCACCCGTGGCGCGGTTCGACAGGCCCAGACGGTGCACCTTGCCAATTACGGCGTTGCGGGTCACGCCGCCCAGTTCCTTGGCGATCTGGCTGGCCGACTGGCCCTCGCCCCACATTTTCTTCAGCAGTTCTACGCGCTCGTCAGTCCAGGACATCATTTGCCTTTCAAAAGCGGAAAGCGGCCCCGGATTCGGGCCGCCTTGGGAATTCGTCTCAGCCCCCTATTCTAATCACTGCGGACCGAGTTACAAGCGGTCTTCGAATCAGGTTGAGGTCAGATGATGCAGATTCCCCTTGAGCAGAACGAACGCCGTTTCGGAGCGGTCAACTGGATGGGTCTATTTACCTTGGCCCAGCGTGAGACACTGCGCTTTCTTGCAGTCTGGACACAAACCCTGCTGGCGCCGCTTGTAACCGCGGGCTTGTTCCTGCTGATCTTCAATATTGCCATCGGAACCAGCCGGCCTGATGTGATGGGGGTGCCGTTTCTGACTTTTCTTGCCCCGGGCATCATGATGATGACCGTGATCCAGAACGCCTTTGCCAACACCTCGTCTTCGATGGTGATCGCCAAGGTGCAGGGCAATATTGTTGACACCCTGATGCCGCCGCTGTCGCCGTTGGAAATCCTGCTGGGCTATCTTGCCGGGGGGATTGTGCGCGGTGTGTTGATCGCTTTGGTCGTGGCCCTGGCCCTGGCCATAGTGTTGGGGCTGATACCGAAAAACCCATTGATTTCGCTTGTTTTTATTGTATTGGGCGGCGCCTTTATGGGCGCGCTGGGGCTTTTGGCTGGCATTTTCGCGGTCAAGTTCGATCAGATGGCGGCGATCACCAACTTCATTGTCACGCCGCTGGCCTTTCTGTCTGGCACCTTCTACTCCGTCGAGGCCCTGCCGCCGATCCTGAACCGTCTTAGCCATGTGAACCCGGTATTCTATCTGATTGACGGGCTGCGCTATGGGATGATCGGGGTGTCCGACAGCTCTCCGTGGCTGGGGATGGCGGTCTGCGCGGGGGCGACACTGGTGGTTGGCGCTGCGACCTGGCAGATGCTGCGGACGGGTTACCGGCTCAAGGCTTGACGCTGCCGCGCCTCGCGCCAGACCAGGATCAGACCACCAGTCAGAATGATGACCGAACCGACCTGGCTGATGACATCCGGGATCACGCCGAAGACGGCGAAATCATAGAAGGCTGCAAAGATCAGCGTGGCATAGCTGATCGGCGCCACAAATGACGCATCCGCCCGGGCCATCCCGTTGACGAAACAAGCTTGAGCGCAGGCCATTAGAACGCCGATCCCGGCCAGTGCGGCCCATTGTTGTGGTGTGGGCATCTGGAAGACAAAACTGACTGCGACCGAAGCGATAGTCAGACCCATTGCATTATTGATCAGCAGAATCTGGATCGGGATTTCCCGGCCCGACAGCTTCTTGATAAAGATCAGTTCCATCCCGATCACCACTGCTGCCGTCAGGGCCAGCAGTGCCGCGGGCTGAAAACTGGCCGGTGTCGGGCGCAGCAGGATCAAAGCCCCGGTCAGAGCGACCGCTGCCGCCAGCCAGCGCCACGGACCAACCCCTTCTTTCAACAGCGGAATCGCCAGAACCATGGCGAAGACTGGGTTCAGGAAGGATATCGCTGTGGCATCTGCCATCGGGATAAACGCGACCGAAGCGAACATCAGCGTAATACCGACCCAGCCAAAACTGGTCCGACCGATGTGCAGCCCCCAATGCGGGCGGCTCAAGCGCGGACGCAGAACACCAACTGCGCTCACGATCACCAGAAACGCAAACATGAACCGTCCGTGGCTGATCTGCATCGGGTGAAGCGCCGGGCCCAGCGTATCCGTCCCAAGCGCCTTGGCCAGCAGAGTGGTGCCTGCCAACAAGGCGCTGGCTGCGAAGATGAGAAGAGCCGCAAGGGTGGGGTTCTGGCGTACGGGTATCATCCCCAAGCGGTGCGTCAGCGGGCGGTAAATGGCAAGTCGTAAATGCCGGGTCTCGAAATGAAATTTCAACTTTGGCGAATTTCAGGGTTTTCAGGTGCCCCGCATCCGGCTATACGGCCAAGCATGATCAAACACGCACATATCCTGCGCCTCCGACGCCGACGCTTTACCGCGTAACCGGCCCGTTTGATCTATTGCGCGCTGTAAATCCGCGCAAACCCCACCAAATCAGTTGACGAACATGGCTCTCGTGTATCACTCACAGGGCTAAACTTATGAGAAAAGGATGATCCGATGATCCCGTCCGTTCTGCCAACCTATAACCGTGCGCCCCTGACTTTCGCGAAGGGTGAAGGCGCCTGGCTGACCGAGGCGGATGGCCGACGTTTTCTGGACCTCGGCGCCGGGATCGCGGTGAACGCGCTGGGCCACGCGCATCCGGCGCTGGTCAACGCACTGACCGAGCAGGCGCACGCGCTGTGGCATGTCTCGAACCTGTATCACATCCCACAGCAGCAGGCTTTGGCCGACAAGCTGGTCGAGCACACCTTTGCTGACACGGTGTTCTTCACCAACTCCGGTACGGAATCCTGCGAACTGGCTGTGAAAATGGCACGCAAGTATTTCTATGACAAAGGCCAGCCCGAGCGGGTCGAGATCATCACCTTCGACGGCTCGTTCCACGGCCGGTCGTCCGCCGGTATCGCGGCGGCCGGGTCTGAGAAGATGACTAAGGGTTTTGGTCCTCTGCTACCCGGTTTCGTGCATCTGGCATTTGGAGACCTCGACGGCGTCACCAACGCCATCACCGACAAAACTGCCGCTATCATGATCGAACCGGTTCAAGGCGAAGGCGGCATCCGCCCGGTCCCCGACGCGGAAATGAAGGCGTTGCGTCAAATCTGCGACGACAACGGTCTGCTGCTGATCCTTGATGAGGTGCAGTGCGGAGTCGGCCGGACAGGCAAACTGTTTGCTCATGAGTGGGCGGGCGTCACGCCAGACATCATGATGGTTGCCAAAGGCATCGGCGGTGGTTTCCCACTGGGCGCAGTTCTCGCCACCGAATACGCCGCGTCTGGCATGACCGCAGGTACGCATGGCTCGACGTATGGCGGCAACCCGCTGGGCTGTGCCGTGGGATGTGCGGTCATCGACCAAGTCGCCACGCCCGCTTTCCTTGAAGGTGTAAACCGCAAGGCGGGGCTGCTTCGCCAGAAACTTGAAGGCTTGATCGCCGAGCACCCTGAGGTCTTTGAAGAAGTGCGCGGCGTGGGCCTGATGCTGGGCCTCAAATGCAAGCCGACTAATATCGACGTGGTGAATGCGGGCTATGACAATGAAGTCATCACAGTCCCTGCCGCCGATAACGTCATCCGCCTGCTGCCACCGTTGACGCTGACCGAGGACGACATCGCCCAAGCCATGATCCGCCTCGACAAAGCCGCCAATCAGATCGAGGCCAGCCTCGCCAGCGCCTGATCTTCATCTTTTCTAAAATACTCCGGGGTCCGGGGGCAGCGCCCCCGACCACCGATAGCCAAAAGCGAAATGATATGAACCACTTTCTCGACATCCACAAAACCGACGCAGGTGACCTGCGGACAATGATCGACCAGGCCAGCACGATGAAACAGGCTCGTCTGGGCCGCCCCAAGGCCGCCCCAGATGATGACCTGCCGCTCAAAGACCGGATGGTTGCACTGATCTTCGAAAAGCCCTCGACCCGGACGCGTGTGTCCTTTGATGTGGGGGTGCGCCAGATGGGCGGGCAGACCATGGTGCTGTCCGGCAAGGACATGCAGTTGGGCCACGGTGAGACCATCGCCGACACCGCCCGCGTTCTGTCGCGCTATGTCGACATGATCATGATCCGAACCTTTGATGAAACAATTCTGACCGAAATGGCAGAATACTCGGATGTCCCCGTAATCAACGGCCTGACCGACCGCACCCATCCTTGCCAGATCATGGCGGATGTTCTGACCTTCGAAGAACACCGCGGGCCGATCAAAGGCAAAAAGGTTGTC
Source organism: Ruegeria sp. AA6 (assembly GCF_056542865.1). Lineage (NCBI taxonomy): Bacteria > Pseudomonadati > Pseudomonadota > Alphaproteobacteria > Rhodobacterales > Roseobacteraceae > Ruegeria > Ruegeria sp. AA6. The sequence continues at coordinate 62,296 of NZ_JBQGAN010000003.1, read as the reverse complement.
TGGACGGGCGATGGCAACAATGTCTGCGCATCCTTTCTGCATGCAGCGGGCCAGTTTGGGTTTGATCTGACTTTCACAGGTCCAGCGCAGTTTGACCCCGAGGAGGAATTTATGGGCTTTGCCCGTCAGAAGGGGTCCAAAATCGTTGTCGAGCGTGATCCGTTCAAAGCCGTTGAGGACGCGGATCTCGTGGTTGCTGACACCTGGGTTTCAATGCACGATTCCCAGTCGGCGAAAGAACGCCGCCACAACCTGCTGCGTCCCTATCAGGTGAATGCTGAGCTGATGTCCCACGCCAAATCCGATGCTTTGTTCATGCACTGCCTTCCGGCCCACCGCGAGGAAGAGGCGACATCCGAAGTCATGGACGGCCCGAACTCCGTGATTTTTGACGAGGCCGAAAACCGTCTGCACGCGCAAAAAGCGGTGATGCGCTGGTGCCTGGGCGTTTAATTTCGGCGGCGTAAATCCCATACACGCAATCTGGCGAGCGTCCGGGCGCTCGCCAACAATACCAGCACACATAAGGCTGTTTTGGTTATGATCTCCATCGTGCCCTCGATCAGCATGGCATGCACGACGCTGCCGATGATGGTGACGGCGGCCAGTCCAGTGTGACCCAGCCTCCAAACCCGATAACGCAAGCCAAGGCGCTGTCTGAACAATCCCAATAAAGCCACCGCAAAGGCAGCCCACATCGCAACCACGCCCCAAGCGGAGAACGGAGTGGGTGAAACAAATAGCATTGCGTCCACAACATCGGGGGGGCTGGTGATCCACAATCCGCCGACATGGATCACAATAGCCAAAACCAACGTGATACCGACCCACCGGTGCCAGCGTCGGCTGGTCAAAGGTGACAAGCCCGGCAAATCCCGACCCGCAAGCAGTGGTTGCAGCAATAACAACCCCATGCAGAAGACCCCGGCAACCCCAGCTAAGATGTAAACCGGGTCACGCCATGCCAATAGGGGGCTGTTCGCGGCGGCGATCAGCGGCACAGCCAAGGCGATGACAACCACCACCCAGATAACAAGGGTACGGATCACGAAGCTCAGGCGGGCTGCAATACGAAATGCGCGGCCAGGGTCTTGTCTTTGGAACTTGCCATTATCGGGCGCAGAAACACTGTTTCGAACGCGCCACTGTCATAGGCCAGATGACCGTGTGGTTGTCCGAAGGCGGGAACGATCTGCGGCATCTCCAATCGGAATTCTCCGTTTGCGTCGGTCAGCGTTGCGCCATGGCTCTGCGGGTCGCGCTCATGCCCTTCGGTCGTATGCGCCCAAATCTGGATGCGCTGACCGGGCAGAGGGGCACCGTCGCCTGCGCGCCGAACTGTGCCGGTCATCCAGAACCCACCTCCGCCGATCCGATCCACGATGGGTGCGCCGGGGCGATAGTTGTTGGACCCGCCGCGCATCGAAGGCGTCGGTGCCAATCCTGCCGCACGTGCTGGTACGATCAGGCCGGTTGCTCCGGTCGCCACAACGGCGCTGCCCATAGCAATCAGGTTACGACGGGAAAGGGTCGATTTCGTCATCTCGGAACCTCCTGCGCTGCGATGTCCAAATGGCCCAGACCGCCACGCGTCTAAGATAGCACGGTCCTATCCGATTCCGAGGCGGTCCTCACGCCTGTGTGAACAGTGCAGGCGCACGCGAAACTCTTTGACGCCGTGTCGGATAGGGTGCCATCCTATCAGCACCAACCCGAAAGGCTGGCACATGGATATAGCACATTCAGTTTCTGTTGACGAAATTGCTGCGTTCAAACGAGACGGAGCTGTTGTTTTGCGCTCGAAATTCTCGGATCACTGGCTGTCGCTGCTGCGCGATGGCATTGACGCAGACCTTGCCAAGCCAACCGACAACTTCACCCGTCACACCAAGGACCCGCGCGCGCCGGCTTATTTCGAGGATTATTGGGCCTGGAATAAAATCCCGCAGTTCACTGATTTTGTCCACAATTCACCTTGCGCTGCGCTCGCGGCGGGGCTGCTGGGCGCGCCCTCGATCAACCTTGTCATGGATAACTGGTTCCTACGCGAAGCCGGTTCGACCTCGCGCCCGCCGTTTCATCAGGATCTGTCTTATTTCGATTTCGAAGGCACGATGTGTGTGCTTTGGCTGCCGCTGGAGCCCGTGACAAAGGACAACGGTATCGCCTTCGTCAAAGGCTCGCATCTGTGGGACAAGCTGTTCATGCGGGTCCGGTTTGCCGATGGCCATCCCAGTTATGAACCGACCGAGGTCGCAGGTCTTACCTATCACCCGCCGCCTGATATTAACGCCGACCCGGATGCCTATGAGTTGCTTCAATGGGATATGGATTTGGGGGATTGCATCTTTTTCGACATGCGAACGCTGCATGGCGGGCTATCCTCGGTCACGCCGACGGAAACAGTGCGCCGGTTTACATTGCGTATGTCCGCCCCGGACGGGACCATCCGATATCGCGGCGATTGGGCGAAAGATGAGCGGGCGCAATTCGAGTCGGCCGGGTACCGCGAGGGCGACCGGATCGACGGGCCGTTTTTTCCCCAGCTTTGGCCTTGAGAAGCGCAATAGGCGATCCCAGCGATATTCGGGTTTGTGAATGTCGCACTTTAATTGTGCGAAATTGCAAATACCATTGCGAAAAAACACCCTATATCCTGCATAAGTGAACCTTACTTCTCTGATCGCAGGAGACTAGCCATGAGTTGGAACCCCACCCACAGCCCCGAATGCCTGTCCGAGAACGCGGCGCTGGAGACATTGATCATCCCCCGCGCCCGCGATCTGGGCGGGTTCGAGGTGCGGCGGGCATTGCCCTCGGTCAAACGCCAATTGGTGGGGCCGTTCATCTTCTTTGATCAGATGGGTCCAGCCGAGTTCATCACCGATGGCGGCATCGACGTGCGTCCGCATCCGCATATCGGTCTGGGCACCGTCACTTACCTTTATCAGGGTGAATTTGAACATCGCGACAGTCTGGGGACCCATCAGATGATCTACCCGGGCGAGGTCAACTGGATGGTTGCTGGGCGCGGCGTTACCCATTCCGAGCGCACCAGTGATGAGACCCGTGGCAAGCGTCATAGCCTGTTCGGTATTCAGACATGGATTGCACTTCCCGAGGCGCATGAGGACATGGCCCCGGATTTTGAGCATCACAAACAGGGCGCGTTGCCGCATCTTCAGGATACGGGTGTCAGCGCCCGCCTTATCCTCGGGTCTGCCTATGGCGAAACCAGCCCGGTTACGATGCTGTCGGAAACCTTCTATCTGGACGTGCAGCTGGACCCCGGCACGTCTTTTCCGTTGCCGGACGATCATGAGGATCGGGGTGTTTATGTCACGCAAGGCTCGGTCGAGATTGCGGGCGATACGTTCGACGAGGGGCGTATGATGGTGTTCCGCCCCGGTGATAGCCTTTCGGTGAAGGCAGGACCAAGGGGCGCGCGGTTGATGCTGCTTGGCGGCGCGACCCTTAACGAAGATCGCTATATCTGGTGGAATTTCGTGTCGTCCTCGAAAGAGAAGATTGAGGCAGCAACACGTGAATGGAAAACCGCCGATTGGGCAAATGGAGCCTTCCACCTGCCGCCGGGCGATGATCAGGAATTCATTCCGATCTCAGAGGAATTGGAGCGCACCAAGCCAAGACTTGCCCGCTGACCAAACGTCACGTGGTCTTGCCCACATACCTGATCCCAGCGATGCTTTGCGTCGGGGAGGGCGTCATGAAGGTCGTGATCGCAGGGGCAGGCAGTATTGGGTGCTATTGCGGCGCATTGCTGGCGGATGCGGGGCATGACGTCACGCTGCTGGGTCGCTCGCGCATACTGGGCCCGATCCGGGACAAGGGGCTGACTGTCACGGATTTTTCCGGCCTTCACCGCCACGTCGCGGCTACGGACTTGACCTTGACCGAAGATGCCCGCTGTTTGAGCCTTGCCGAGCTTGTCATCGTGACCGTCAAGACCGGGGCTACGGCCGGGATGGCTGCCGAGATCGCGCAATTCACACCGGACTCTACGCCGGTCATATCTTGGCAGAATGGTATGGACAACGCGCGCACCCTACGTGCGGCTTTGGCGGATTATGACGTGCGTGCCGGGATGGTGCCGTTCAATGTAGTTCCTACCGAAACGGCCAGGTTTCACCGCGCAACGTCCGGCGAGATCGTCATTCAATACGGTCCCGGCGCGCTGGGCGAAAAGCTAAGCAGCCCCGATCTGCCCGTGATCGAAAGCGACGATATCGATGCTGTCCAATGGGGCAAGCTGGTGATCAACCTGAACAACGCTCTCAACGCGTTGTCTGGCCTGTCGCTGAAAGAGCAGCTGCTGGATCGATCTTGGCGCTGTCTGATGGCGGATCAAATGGCCGAGGCGCTGGCGGTCCTCAAATCCGCGGGCCATTCGGTTGCCTCGACCACACCGCTACCTGCGTGGATGACACCGCATATCCTGCGCCTTCCGACACCAATATTTAGTCGGATTGCGGCGAGAATGCTGACCATCGACCCCAGCGCGCGAACTTCGATGGCCTACGATCTGATGGCAGGCCGCCCAACGGAAATTGATAGCCTGCAAGGAGAAATTATCCGCCTCGGTGCGCAAACAGGCATGCCAACCCCAATTTGTGCTCGGGTACGAGAATTGATTGGTCAGGTACCAGCAGGCAAGATGTCACCTCAGCAGGTTTTGCCTTAGTTGCGGTTTACACAAAAGCCGTAAGGAACACGAAAATCGCCGCCGACATAGCCGCCGCAGCGGGAACCGTAATCACCCACGCCGCCACAATTGTCATGAAGTGCGAGCGGCGCACCAGCTTGCGGCGCTGATGTTCTTCGCGGGCCAGCCGTTGTTCCGCTGGACGCTGCTGGTTTGATTGCTTCCAGCGGCGGTCGGAATGCCACTCGCGGTAGAAACCAACCCCGAACACGGCTCCGACCGCGATATGGGTCGAACTGACCGGCAGGCCAAGCCAGCTGGCGACGATGACTGTGATCGCTGCCGACAGGGCCACGCAGAAGGCGCGCATCGGGTTCAGCTTGGTAATCTGGCTGCCCACCATACGAATAAGCTTTGGCCCGAACAGGAATAGACCGAAAGAGATCCCGAAGGCTCCGATCACCATGACCCAGCTTGGGATCGACACTTTCGCGGCAAAATCGCCAAATTCCGCCGCGTGTACGATCGCGGCCAGCGGTCCCACCGCGTTGGCCACGTCATTGGCGCCATGCGCGAAGCTGAGGAACGTGGCCGAGATGACAAGTGGCAGACTGAACAGCGTCTTCAGGGATTTCGTGCGATTTTCCAACCCTTCGGACTTGCGACGCACCCAAGGTACTGTAACCGACCAGACCAACAAACCCGAAATGACGCCGATTAGCAGTGCCACCTCAAGGTCGATTTTCACGATCCGTTTCAGCCCTTTAACGGAAAGATAAGTGGCGAAAGCCGCAGCCATCAGCGCAACAAGGATCGGAACCCAGCGCTGCGCTGCCGCGATCTTGTCGTCCTGATACTGTATCTTGGCTTTGATCAGTGCCAGAAATCCCGCAGCGATCACACCGCCCAGGACCGGAGAGATCACCCAGCTTGCGGCAATCGCGCTCATGGTGCCCCAACTGACGGCATTCAGCCCTGCGGCTGCGATGCCTGCGCCCATAACGCCGCCGACGACGGAATGCGTGGTCGACACCGGTGCACCCACCCAGGTTGCAAGGTTGACCCACATCGCTGATGAGATCAGTGCGGCCATCATCGCCCAGATGAAGACGTCGCTGTTCTGAACCGAAGCAGGGTCGATGATCCCCTTGGAAATCGTCGACACGACGTCCCCTCCGGCTAACAACGCCCCGGCGCTTTCGGCGATGGCGGCGATCACGATTGCGCCGCCCATCGTCAGTGCGTTGGCACCCACGGCAGGTCCCATGTTGTTCGCGACATCATTGGCGCCGATATTAATTGCCATATAGGCCCCGAAGGCTGCTGCCGCGGCGACGATCAGACCGCCATCCGCCTGCCCAAAAAATACCGCAGCCGACAAACCGGCCAGCGCAATAAAGGCCAGCGCGATACCCGGGGCTAGCATCGGGCGGGCCACGTGGACATTGGCGCTCTCAATACGCGAGATGCGGTGGAGATCACTATCCAGCGCTTGCCAGCGGTTTTTGGTGGTCATGTTCGACATGGGTTTCTCAAGGGGCTTTGGGATTGACGCACGCCGCTAGACGGTTTCCGCCCTGTGGACAACCGATTTGTCATCAAATTTTTGGGGTTCTGTTACATTCGTAGCAGCAGATTACGCAGTTCCGGCTCGTTTACCCGCTCTGCCGCTGTTGACGGCTGCACCCATACCCGCTTGCGTTGACCGGCTTCGGGGAAATCGTCGGCCAGTTCCTGAACTTCGACCCGATAGACACTGGCCTGCACCGGCTGAGCGGAACCATCCTTGAGGATTTTGTCATAGGTGAAGTGTCCAATTGGTTCCTTGGTTGGGCTTGGTGCGCGCACGCCAGCCTCTTCCCAGGCTTCCTGCAACGCCGTTTCGGCCCCATCTTTTCCGTCGATCGGCCAGCCTTTGGGGATGACCCAACGCCCCGTATCCCGACTGGTGATCAGCAGAACCTCTGGCCCGGTCGACGTGTTACGTGTGCATAGGGCGGCAAACTGCACCCGGTGGGGGCGCAGGAAAATAGGTCGTGCGACCTGTTCCCAGAATTTTCGCAGCCATGCCGACATAACTAGGTGATGTCCTGCCATTCGTGTTTGAAACTGTCGTGTCATAACAGTGAAACAGGGGTGTTTCAATAATTGCCTAAAATACATGCAACTTTGTTGTGGGTTTCGTAGTTACTTTCGTCTTTTGGCGCGCAGGGTCGGATCGGCCTGAGTTGGGTCCTCGGGCCAGGGGTGTTTGGGGTATTGGGCACGCATGTCCTTGCGGACATCGGCATAGGACCCTGCCCAAAAACCGGGCAGGTCGCGGGTGATCTGGATTGGGCGCTGCGCCGGGGACAGCAAGGTGATCTTCAGCGCTTCGCCTCCGACTACTGGATGTCGCGTGACGCCGAACAGTTCCTGAAGGCGCACCGAAATTTCCGGCACCGCGCCGCCATAGTCAATCGGCACTTTGCGTCCCAGTGGCGTTTCGAATGACCCGGGCGCGCGTCTGTCCAGTTCTTGCGTTTGATTCCAATCCAGCCGGGCGCGTAGGGCGGGCAATAGGTCGAACCGTTTCCAGTCCTCGGCACTGCGCACGCCGGAAAGCATGGGCAGCAGCCAGTCTTCAATCGAGTTGGTCAGCCCCTCAAGGGTAAAGTCGGGAAGGTCGGTCCCCTCGGCCCTAACCAGTTCAACCCGGGCGGCCAGTCGCGCTGCGGCCCCGTCCAGCCGTAGTCCTAAGTCGCGCACACCGTCCAGCATGGTCTGTGCCACCCTGTCGTCTGGCACGTCTTTCCAGATACGGTCGCTTAGAGTGATCGCGCCGAGCCTTTCCTGCTTTCGTGCCACAATCCTGCGCTCGCGCTTGGACCACTCGCAGCTGTCTACCCAGTTTATTTGATCCGTGAACAGATCGCGGATTTCCCTTTCCGAGATCTGGACCGCCATGCGTACGCGCGCCTCACGCGGGTTGCCGTCGGTATCCGTGACCACGAGGTATGGCGCGGCGGCCAGCGTGTCGCCGTTATCCAAAACCACCCCTTTGCCACCCGACAAAACATAGCGCGGCACGTCGCCCTTGCGGCGTTGCCCGATCCGATCGGGATAGGCCAAGGCCGCCATTGCGGCCGGGCCTAAGTCACTGGAAGTGTTGTTGCTTCGGAGCCGCTTGGCTTCGGCTTTGATCCGATCCACAGCGCCTGAATTCACCTGCCAGACCCGGTTGCGCTGAAACGCGCGAACATCTCGTAACGCTTCCAGTCGTAGCAGCATGTCCACCGGCGCTCCCTTCAGTGGATCGCGTTCAGCCATCAGTGCGGCCAAGGTGGCTGCGCCCGACCCGGCGCGTTCCAGCATATGCCCAAGACGCGGGTGCAGGGGCAGGGCCGACAACGCACGCCCATGATCAGTGATCCGGCCCTTGGCATCCAACGCGCCCAGCATCTTCAGTAGGGCTTTCGCCTCGGCCATCGTGCCTTCCGCCGGGGGCGTCAGGAAGGCCAGATCGCCCGGCTCCGCGCCCCAAAGCGCCAGTTCCAGCGCCAACCCGGTCAGGTCGGCGGCTTCGATCTCGGCTGGCGGGTAAGCGGCCAGCGCGCCTTCTTCGCCCTTGGACCAAAGACGGTAGCATGCGCCGTCGGTTACACGTCCAGCACGGCCAGCGCGCTGGGTGGCTTCGGCCCGCGTCACGCGTTCGGTGACCAGCCGCGACATGCCTGAGCCCGGATCGAAACGCGCGCGTCTGGCTTGCCCCATATCGACCACCACGCGGATGTCTGGGATGGTCAGAGAGGTTTCGGCGATCGAGGTCGTCAGCACCACCTTGCGACCAGTTTCCGCCGGGGCAATCGCGGCACGTTGGGCGGCAAAGGGCATTGCGCCGAACAAGGGGCGTATCACGCAGTCACCGGGCAAACGCCCTGCCAAGGCCGCCTCGGCCCGGCGGATTTCGCCTTCGCCCGGGAGAAATACCAACACTCCGCCACCTGTTGCACGCGTGTCGCGTTCCGCCTGAACCACCAGATCGACCAGAGCATCCAACCGCCGTCCAGTGGCACCTAACGGACGTTCAAGCCAACGGGTTTCCACGGGATAGCTGCGCCCCTCGGATGTTACCAGTGGCGCTTCCATCAACTGCCCCACCGGTTCCGCGTCCAGTGTGGCCGACATGGCAAGCAGGATCAGGTCATCCCGCAGCGCGCCGGTGACCTCCAGACACAAGGCTAAGCCAAGATCTGCGTTCAGGGACCGTTCGTGAAATTCGTCGAAGATCACCGCGCCGACTCCGGGTAAGTCGGGGTCAGATTGCAACATCCGGGTCAGGATGCCTTCGGTCACAACCTCAATCCGGGTCGCTTTCGAAACCTTTGCCTCGCCGCGTACCCGATAGCCAACCGTTTCGCCTGCGCGTTGGCCCAACGTCTGTGCCATCCGTTCTGCAGCGGCACGCGCAGCCAGCCTGCGTGGTTCCAGCATTACGATCTTGCCGTCGCACAGACCCGCCTCGAGTATCGCCAGAGGTACGCGGGTTGTCTTGCCCGCACCCGGCGGGGCTTGCAGCACGGCGCGGCCCTTTGTCTTGAGGGCCGTAAGCAGGTCAGGAATGGCGTCGTCAATCGGCAGGCGTGTCATGCGGGCTTTATCTGTCAACCGTCAGGCAACGTCCAGTTCCCACACACGGCATGACTGTCGGTGGCGCAAGGCACTGGACAAACCCTGCAATGCTCCGTCAATTAGGCGCAAATTTAGTAAGGGACCGCGCATGACGACTGCTGAGCTGGGCGACAGGATTTTGAACGGTGAGCGCCGCGCACTGGCCCGCGCGATCACTCTGGTCGAAAGTGGCCGTGAGGATCATCGGATACAGGCGACCGAGCTTCTGGCGCATGTGGCCAAAGCTGGGCGTCAATCCCTGCGCATCGGCCTGTCGGGAACGCCCGGCGTGGGTAAATCCACCTTCATCGAAAGCTTTGGCATGATGCTGATCGAGCAGGGGGTGCGCGTGGCAGTTCTGGCCGTTGATCCCAGTTCGGCCCGTTCTGGCGGCTCGATCCTGGGGGACAAAACCCGGATGGAACGCCTGAGCCGCGAGAAAAACGCGTTCATCCGCCCATCGCCCAGTCAATCGCATCTGGGCGGTGTCGCCCGTCGTACGCGCGAGGCGATTGCCCTTTGCGAGGCCGCTGCGTTTGATGTGGTGCTTATCGAAACCGTGGGCGTGGGCCAGTCGGAAACCGTGGTCTCCGAGATGTCCGATCTGTTCCTGTTGCTGCTTGCGCCGGCGGGCGGAGACGAACTGCAGGGCGTCAAACGCGGCATCATGGAGATGGCGGACATCATCCTGATCAACAAGGCGGATGGCGACCTTAAATCCACCGCCACGCGCACCTGCGCCGACTATGCTGGTGCGCTGCGCCTGTTGCGTAAACGACCGCAAGACCCCGAGGGTTTCCCAAAGGCGATGACCGTCTCGGCTGTCGAAGAACACGGGCTCGAGGATGCATGGTCAGAGATGCAGTCCCTCTCGCAATCCCGCAGGGATAGCGGGCACTGGGACGCGAACCGGGCTGAGCAGGCGCAGTATTGGTTTGAACAGGAGGTTCGGGCGGCCCTTCTTGCGAAACTGTCGACTGCGCAGGCGCGGGCCGAAATGGATCAACTGGGCGCTCAGGTGCGCGCGGGTGGGCTAAGCCCTTCAGCGGCTGCTGACGCCATGCTGACCTCTCTGATGGCTCGTTGACTGGGATTGCGCCATTCGGGTACTCGCATCCCCTTAAGGTTGTATCGGGTGCTGACGTGATCATGCAAAGATGATATTCTGGAGGTCCTGACGCATAGGATCCGCCCGAATGCCTCGAATAAACGGGACAAACAACGACGACGATATAGACGTCACAGGTGATAACGGGACCCTGAATGGGGCCCCGCAGGGTTCTCCGATTGACAATATTCGGGGTCGCGGCGGTAACGATAATATCGATGTCTCGAACAGTGCCATTGCTGATAATGTGTTAGGCAACGCCGGAAGCGATGTCATAACCGTTACCAACAGTTCCGTTGGTGGCCGCGTTGCTGCAGGTGCTGACGCCGATATTGTGGATATCAGCGGCTCGACCGTAGGCAGCATTCGGTTGGGGGCGGGTGACGATACACTGAATTTCAGTAGTACATCGGTCACTGACGACATACGCGGCGGTAGCGGCACAGATACGTTGAATCTGCCCGCTGGAACCGTTGTTACAGACAGCGTGTTCGGTACCTTCACTGTCGAAGACGGAGTTGGTTACTCCGTGTCCAGTGGCACCTTCGCTCTGCCGTCAGGCATTGTAGTGACCTATTCGGCCTTCGAAAACGGGTCAGGAGTTCCATGCTTTACCCGCGATACCCGAATTCTGTCCCAGTGCGGAGAGCGCCCAATTCAAGCGTTGAAGGTCGGGGATACGATTCCGACGATGGAGCACGGAGAGCAGTGCATCCGATGGATTGGCCGGCGTCGCTTTGACCGTAGGGAACTGTTGGATAACCCTCGGCTGTTTCCAGTGCGCATTCTGGCTGGTGTATTGGGTAACGGGTTGCCAAGGAGGGATTTACTGGTCTCGCGCCAGCACCGTATGTTGGTTCAGTCCAAGATAGCCGAGCGGATGTTTGGTACAGACCAAGTGCTTGTTCCTGCAATTAAACTGACGGTTCTGCCCGGGGTTTTTGTTGATGAAAGTGTAGAAGATGTCGAGTATTTTCATCTGCTGTTTGATAGCCACCAAGTGATCTTTGCCGAAAGCGCGCCAACTGAAAGCCTGTTCATAGGGGCCGAGACCCTAAAATCTCTCGGCGCAGAAGCCGTCCGAGAGATTTTAGAGATATTTCCTGAGCTGATCGAAAAGCGGCTGACACCGCGACCCGCGCGCTATATTCCGCAGGGACGGCAGCAACGGCATCTTTTGCATCGGCATCTTAAGAACAACAAACCTTTGCTGCAGCCGTGAATTCTTACCCTCGGTGATGTGCCGACAAAGAATTCGCGCGATCTGTCTTGACCCTCCCTGCGATTCCCACTACACGCATCCAACCAGTTTTCGGGCGCGACTTCGGGTTGCGCCCCTTGTGATTTGGCCGCAGGCATTTTGCCCGGCCTCCAGAAACAAAGGAAGAAACCATGTCGCGCCGTTGCGAACTGACCGGAAAAGGCCCGATGACTGGCAACAATGTCAGCCACGCCAACAACAAAACTCGTCGTCGTTTCCTGCCGAACCTGAACGACGTCACCCTGCAGTCCGAAACACTGGGCCGTGGCGTCAAGCTGCGTATCTCGGCGGCTGCTCTGCGTTCGGTTGACCACCGCGGTGGTCTGGACGCGTTCCTGGCCAAAGCCAAGGACGAAGATCTGTCGGCGAACGCGCTGAAAGTGAAAAAGGAAATTGCCAAAGCGCAAGCTTCGGCCTAAGCCTTTTTCCCGCCAAGAATTCAACCCTGTACCGCAAGGTGCAGGGTTTTTTTATTGCGTGATCAGCTTCTGTAACAAAATTAAATATTCAACTTCGGTGATGTTGTTCACATACCCTGCGCTCAGTGTCGTTTATGTTTAGTCATATTCATCTGGCGGAGTTCAACCCCATGTCTTTCAAGTTGTCTGATTTCTTCTCCCTGTTGGCTGCCTTTTTTGGCAAGACTTTTGGGACATGTGTTCGGATGCAACGACAGGTGAATCGGTTGCATACGAGCCTGACCAAGGGGTCTGTCAAACGTCCCGGACTGGACGGCTGACGATACAACCAAGGCTGCGGGCTTCTGGCGCACCCCATAGTGCTTGAAGCCCGCTTCGCGACCGGCATATACCGGGCTTAGGATGAAGCCCGTTCTGACCAAATTTCTACCATTGGCGTTGTCGCTGCTCGTTATTTTGACAGGGCAGGGCGTTGCCGCGTCGCGCGGAATAGACGGCGCGGTAGGTCAGATGGTGTTGTGTACCGGCACGGGGCCTGTTGTGGTCTATATGGATGCCGAAGGTCAGCCAACGCAGCCCCCGCAATTCTGCCCCGACTACGCGCTGACCCTTCTGGGTGCGATAACATTTGCACCGCTCGTAGTGCCAGTTGCGCCGGAGCGCGTTCAGCCTGCGCCCTTGCGAAAGGCAGATAGTCTGATTGCTGCACCGATTCCCAGCAGACCGGCCCGCGCGCCTCCTGCATTGATCTGATCTCTTTTCAGTTTTTCAGACATCAAAATAAGGAGAGGCAAAATGTCCCTCAAATCCCAACTATTCGCCACTCTGGCTGCTGTAACGCTGGCGACGACTGCCGTGGCGCAGGACACAATCACTGTTGGCGACGCCTATGCCCGGTCATCGGGAAAGGCAGCAAAGGCCGGCGCGGCCTTCATGATGATCCAGAATGCTGGTGACGCGGATGACCGGCTGATCGGTGTGGCGTCAGACGCGGCCGCACGGGTCGAACTTCATACTCATTTGATCGACGACAACGGCGTGGCCAAGATGGTTCATGTTGAAGAGGGTTTCATCATTCCAGCAGGTGAAATGCATATGCTGAAACGCGGGGGCGATCACGTGATGTTCATGGGGCTGACGGCTCCGTTCGAGCAAGGCGCAATGGTTCCAGTGACGTTGATTTTCGAAAATGCGGGCGAAGTTGAGATCGAAATCCCGGTCGACCTAGAGCGCAAGGACGAAGGCGGCCACGGATCGCATTCCCACTGAGGCTACACCTGTCTTCGGGCCGCGCTGCGGCCGTCATCCAGGCGTCAGGCCGGGCATTGCCCGGCCTGTTTGCGTTGAGGCGCAGGGGTCAGCGGTTGACCACTCGCATCGCGATACGGTCGTGGGCGCGTTTGAAGCGCGCGGTCAGCCAGAACATCACTGCTGAGAACGCAAGAGCTCCGAAGGCGATCGCCCAGCCCAACGCCACCATCCCGCTGCCGGGCCAGAAGATCAGGACCAGTCCGATAAGCAACGCAACGATCCCCGAGTTGCGCACCGAAGGGGCGTCAGGATGTTGGTCCGACATCTGTCGCCAAGCCACCAGCGAGCCGACACCGATGATCAATGCCCAGGCGCCCAGCAGGAAAAAGGTCAACCGCGCCACGCCCTCAGGCCAGATCAACAGTATCAGACCGATTAGCAGCGCTCCAATGCCGACGCCTCCGATCAGGCCGCGCCGACCGAAGCCCAAAAGGGTAAGACCGCCGTCAATAATCAACAGAAGCCCGAGGAGGCGCAACAATAGGGAGATACTGCCGGTGGGCCAGAACAGGGCAGATATTCCCAGAGCCCCTGCCAAAACTCCGCGCAGCAGGAAGGTCCACCAAAGCCCTGCGAGTTGGTCACCAAGTGCGTCACGGCCGTCCAGAGTGCCGTCTTCAAGGATTTCCTCACGTGGGCTTTCGGGGTTCGTCATTTTGCTCTCCGGACTTATTACGTGTTCAGTATAAACGGAAAATTCCGCTGGTGTCTGCGGTCATCTCCTGTTCAACAGTCGCTCGACCCATTGAGGAACAGTCTCTGTTGCGGGGCCAAGTATGACCTCGTCAAAACTGGCGGCGCCGTCAGAGGGCTCAAGGTTCAGCTCAACTGCGCGCGCTCCGTTCTGCATTGCTTCGTATACGAAGGCAGCAGCTGGATAGACCTGACCTGACGTGCCTACAGCGGCAAACAAGGTCGCTTCGGCCAAATGTTCGTAGATAGCATCCATATGATAGGGCATTTCCCCGAACCAGACGACGTCCGGGCGCGCCATGGGGGCAGCGCAGGCGGGGCATGGCTCGCCCACGGCCATCGAAGCCGGGGCGGGCCAGCGGTGGTCACAGGCTGCGCAAAGGGCCCCGGCCAATGTGCCATGCATGTGGATCACGTTTGAGGAACCGCCAGCCTCGTGCAGGCTGTCAACGTTTTGGGTCACGATCACAACCTCGCCCGCGTATTCTTTTTGCAGGCGAGCCAGCGCTTTGTGCGCAGCATTGGGTTGAGCCTTGGCGGCTTGAACCCGACGGTCATTGTAGAAGCCATGAACCAGAGCGGGATTGCGAGAGAAGCCTTCAGGTGTGGCTACATCTTCGATCCGGTGCTTTGCCCACAACCCACCTTCATCGCGAAAGGTTCCCAGACCGCTTTCTGCTGAAATTCCGGCGCCTGTCAGAATGACGATCTTTTCCATCTTTGCCCTTCGCGTTACATCTTGGCCCATGACTCACCGTATCCTCTTTGTCTGTTTGGGCAACATCTGCCGATCCCCTGCCGCCGAGGGCGTTTTCCGGGCCCGTGCCCCTCATCACACGACCGACAGTGCCGGGACATCGGGCTGGCATATCGGCGACCCGCCTTATGGGCCGATGCAGGCGGCGGCGCGAGAGCGGAATTTCGATCTGAGCGACCTTCGCGCACGGCAATTTGTGAGCGATGATTTCGACCGGTTCGACCTGATAATCGGCATGGATGCCGAGAATGTCGCGAATATCGAAGCGTTGCGGCCGTCAGGCAATGAAACTCCGGTACGTCTGTTAACCGATTTTGCGCCTCATACAGGCGCGGATCACGTACCTGATCCCTACTACACGCGGGACTTTGACGGGGCGCTTGATTTGATCGAAGTTGCAGTCGAGGGGCTAGAGAAGCATTTGCGGGCCTAGCCCATTACTTTCAGCTTATCGTTTAGCCACGGAAGCTGGGCCAGCGCCGGGTCGATGATCTGGTTGCGCATCAGTCGACGCATCATGCCCGCGACCTCTTGCGGCACGTGACCGGACCAGTCGGTGCGGGTAAACAGAGAGATTGTGCGCGAAAACTCTCCGAACGGAGCAGGGTGCACCTCCAGCGCGTCATGGAATCGTGCGGCCCGCATATAGCCCAGCGGCGTCGTAATCGCCCATCCCAACCCACGTGCAACCATCGCCACCAGTGCCAGGTGTGAGCCGATCTCGAACCGTTCTTCGTAGTTCACCTGATGTCTGGCCAGGTGGGATTCAATCTGGCGACTAATCAGCTGTTCACGAGCGTATCGCAGGAAAGGCAGGTCCTGCACCGGGCTGTCTACACCCTTGGGGGTCACCAGAATGAAGGGGTCCTGTACCAAAGGGTATTCTACGACGCCTTCCAGCACCTCGCCGGAATGGGCCGACACCACCATATGCAGGCGTTGGGCTTCAAGCTCGGCAAACAGGTCCAGACTGGGTAGCGTGATCAGCTTGAACTTTGATCGGGTCAGGCTGTCGGCCAGCAGAGTGGCCAGCCGCGGTGTCAGGTCATTGTCGAAATCGTCGATCAAACCGATGGACAGCGTGGTCAGATGCCCAAGGTCCATCACGGTCAGTTCGCTTTGGGCCATTTGCAGCTCGGCCAGAACCGCTTCGGTCCGCGCCAGAAAACTGCGCCCGGCCTGCGTCAACCGCATCGGGCGACGCCCGTGATCGACCAGTTCGGTGCCAAGGGCGTTTTCAAGATTGCGCAATTGTTGCGACACCGAAGGCTGGCTGAGCCCGGTGATCTCGGCCGCTTGCGCCACCGATCCCGTCCGCGCCAGCGCCTCGAACACCTCGAGGCCCCGCAGGGTCAGCCCTTTCATAACCATCAGATGTACCTTTCGCTGCGCCTTTTCTGGGGCGCAGTGCCGATCAGGTCAAGGATTGAGATGGGTTAGCTGCAGATCGCCTGCGCCATCTGGCCGAAGTTTTGATACCGATCCCACAGCGCATCATCACGCGCGGTTTGGGACATCTTCAGCTCGTGCGCCTGATGCGGGTCGCTGAACCATTTGGCGACGGTTTTCTGGTCGCTGCGGGTCAGCGCCTGATCCGCAACACGCTGGATGCAGCTGCACCGATCACGTGTCGCAGCCGATCGGTCGGACGCCAGACACGCCCGTTTGATCTGCGCGGCCTCAACTATCAGCGGAGACCCCGCCACAGACGCAGCACAGAATGCGATCAGGAGGAACTGTTTCATGCTCATGCCTCGTTTTTGCCTGCCCGGAGGGATCTTGTGCCCCTCTCGATCTGCGGCGGAGTATGAATCAAAGTGGATTCGGGATCAATTGGGTGGTGCGAAAAAGTGAATACACGAGTCAGAAACACCCCACCCCGTAGACTGGGCTTCAGCCCAGCACTGGTTAGCGAAGCAATGGAATCCACTCTTGCATGGCTTTGATCAAAAGCTGAATCTTCTCTGGGTTCTGAGCAATGTATGCGCCACCAACTATAGGAATGCTCCATTTGATTGTGGCATCAATCGCAAGATCGGCTTTTCTTCCAGTCCATTTGACCATTGTCGCAAACGCAGTTTGTAGCGACTTCAAGATTGCCTCTAATCGGTCAACATCTGGCTGCCTTTTACCAAACTCTTCCGAAAGCTCCTCTACAGAGTCCCAAATCAGAGTAACCGAATTCTGAAATTGTAGATCCGACGTCAGGCCAGGTGGGTGATTACCTCCTATACCAAAGCGGCCAAGTGATCTTGCTCCGAGGTTTTGTCTTAGGTCATCAACGGCCCGCTCTACTGCCATGCGTTTGCGTATTTGTTCGATTTCTTGAGCTACGGCTTCAACACCTCCATCCCAGATCGCTTCTGGTATTCGGGATACATGGTACTCAAGTAGCCATTCGACAGGATTACCGGATAAATATCCTTGGTACCATTGATGCCAAAAAGCCCATTTCTTAGGATCGGAGTTGAAGAAGTTTAGTAAGCTGCTTACGTCGCGATCAATGTGTTCCGGCAAATTTGACCATATTGGGAGTCTGTGAAGTGTCCCGGCATCTTGGGTAGAACTGAGGGACTCCAAGTCGGTCAGCAAGTTTCCTTCGTCAACAGAGTTGGTTGGAGAAAGCTGTGCGTCTCTGAGATCCATAAATATGTGCCCACCGTCACCGACTAGGTCGGGATTCAGCTCCCAAATGCACTCATACATTTGAGTTTCAGTACTGTGTGTTACACGAAACTCAATTTCTCGACTGTGGCCGGAAAAAGATATCTCCCAATCGTCTGCATCATACCCCCATTGCATCTCGGCCGTACGGAGGCTAGGCCCGTCAACTACACAAACGTTTAAGGCAAATTTCAAAGCGTTTAAGATTTTCTCCTCGCTGATCGCGTTGTAGTCACTGGCAACGAGAAACAATGACCTTAGAAATACGCGCGCCGTCGCAACTTTTATTTGGTCGTTTCTTAGAGCTTGGAACAACTCTGCTTCGCGCTCAAAATTAAGTTGCAACGAAAACTCTCCCACCTTGACCAACCCACGATTCCTCTACATATCCCCAACCCATGACAGACCTCGCTCATATCCGCAATTTCTCCATCGTCGCGCATATCGACCATGGCAAATCCACCCTTGCTGACCGGCTCATCCAAGAGACCGGAACGGTCAAGGATCGCGACATGAAGGAACAGCTGCTCGACAGCATGGATATCGAGCGCGAACGCGGCATCACCATCAAGGCCAATACGGTTCGCATCGACTATACCGCCGACAATGGCGAGCAATATGTGTTGAACCTGATCGACACCCCCGGCCACGTGGACTTTGCCTATGAAGTCAGCCGGTCGATGCGCGCGGTTGAGGGCTCTCTGCTGGTCGTAGACTCGACCCAAGGGGTCGAAGCGCAGACGCTGGCGAACGTGTACCAAGCCATTGATGCAGACCATGAGATCGTGCCGGTGTTGAACAAGATCGACCTGCCCGCGTCCGATTGTGACCGCGTGGCGGAACAGATCGAGGATGTGATCGGCATCGACGCGACCGACGCCATTCAGGTCAGCGCCAAGACGGGGCAGGGCATCCATGAAACGCTCGAGGCCATCGTCACCCATCTGCCCGCTCCGCAGGGCACCGTAGACGCGCCGCTCAAGGCGATGCTGGTGGATTCCTGGTACGACGCTTATCTGGGCGTCATCGTTCTGGTCCGCATCATGGACGGCACGCTGAAAAAGGGGATGCGGGTCAAGTTCATGTCGAACGGCACCCTGCACCATGTCGACCGCGTTGGTGTCTTCCGGCCTGAGATGGAGATGGTCGACAGCCTCGGCCCCGGTGAGATTGGGTTTCTGACGGCATCCATCAAGCAGGTCCGCGACACCCGCGTCGGCGACACCATCACCAATGACCGCAACGGCACCGAGGACGCCCTGCCGGGCTTCAAACCCGCGCAGCCGGTGGTGTTCTGCGGTCTGTTCCCGGTGGACTCCGCCGAATTCGAAGACCTGCGCGACGCGATTGAGAAGCTGGCCCTGAACGACGCCTCGTTCAGCTTTGAGATGGAGACCTCGGCAGCACTTGGCTTTGGCTTCCGCTGCGGCTTCCTCGGCCTGCTGCACCTTGAGGTCATCCGCGACCGGATCGAGCGCGAATACGATATTGAACTCATCACCACCGCGCCCTCGGTGATCTACCACGTCTTCATGAAAGACGGCGAGATGATCGAGCTGCACAACCCCGCCGACATGCCGGACCTGTCCAAGGTCGACCACCTTGAGGAACCGCGCATCAAGGCGACCATTCTGGTGCCCGACGAATACCTCGGTGACGTGTTGAAACTCTGCCAGGACCGCCGCGGCATCCAGATGGACCTGACCTATGCGGGCAGCCGCGCCATGGTCGTCTATGACCTGCCCCTGAACGAGGTCGTCTTCGACTTCTACGACCGCCTGAAATCGGTGACCAAGGGCTATGCCTCGTTCGACTATCAGATGACCGGGTATCGTGAGGACGCGCTGGTCAAGATGTCGATCCTTGTGAATGACGAGCCGGTGGATGCGCTGTCGACCATGGTTCACCGCGACCGGGCCGAGATGCGCGGCCGGGCGATGTGCGAAAAGCTCAAGGACCTGATCCCGCGTCACATGTTCAAAATCCCGATCCAGGCGGCCATCGGAGGCAAGGTCATCGCCCGCGAGACCCTCTCGGCCCTGCGCAAGGACGTGACCGCGAAGTGCTACGGCGGCGACGCCACGCGGAAACGCAAGCTGCTGGAGAAGCAGAAGGCCGGTAAGAAAAAGATGCGCCAGTTCGGGAAGGTCGATATCCCGCAGGAGGCGTTTATTTCTGCACTTAAAATGGACAGTTAAGGCTGTCCGTTTTCTCTTTTCCTGTTAGAACTCCCCTATGTGGCTTCTGGATCTGCGTCCGCTTGCCCAACATCAGCGAGTTCACTCCAAACCGTCTCTGGAATGTCCCAGTCAGCCCATTCTTGTGCCTGGTCTACGTGCTGCGCCCACGTCACCCCGCACACTGTCGAGGCAATGTTAGCGTCTCGTAGTGAGAACTGCAGCGCAAGTGCCCCCATAGGCACGTCATGGCGAGCACAGATTTCCTCGACTGCGCGTACGGGTGCGAGTGTTTCTTCTGTGGCTGGGCGGTAGACGTAAAAGTGGTGTACTGCACTGCCTCTGGCCAGAATTCCGCCCGCAAAAGGGGCTGCATTTAATACCGTAACGCCCTTGGAGTTGGCCAATTCGATCAATGGCGCAGCATTCATGTTTACAAGCGTATGCCGGTTGTGCGTCATCACGACGTCGAAATCCCGGTCTTGCAGCATCGGCATTAGTACGTTCAGCCGTCCGCCCGCCAGACCCACGGCGCTTGCAAGCCCTTCCTCTTTGATTTTGAATAATTCGTCCAAAGCGCCGCCACTACGGGTAATCTCGGTCACGTCGGCAGCGTATTCCGGATCATGTAGATGAAGAATGTCGACACGGTCAACTCCAAGCGCCTCAAGGCTTTCCTCAAAGGATCGCCGTGCTTGGGTCGCATTGAAAACGCCCGTTTCCATGTCACGATCGACTTTTGTTGACAGTATTCTGCCTTTCGGCCAGCCGCCGAGCTCGCGGATGACACTCCCGATGCGCTCTTCGCTGCGCCCCAAAGCATAGCCGCGCGCAGTGTCGATAAATCCGTCTGGAAGGGCCAATACGGCACGCAATGTCTCTCGCGCCCTATCCTCATCAACTTCGTAGCCATAAATTTGAGGAATGCTGCCTAATCCAGTTGACCCAAAGCCAATTCGAGGGATGCGTATTCCAGTTTGAGCAATTTCCCGAGTTGTCTTCATGGCACCCTCCCATTAAACATTTGAATGTTGGAATACTGAACGGGATGACCCTTTGGCGCAAGTTACTAAGAAGTACGAAGCTAAGTATTGATCAAGACTGCGCCCGTGCCTTCAATTCTGATGGATTGCGAAAATCGATTTTCAGTACCCGATTTGGCTAGTCAATTGAAACAATTGGGCGCACATTCGATGAGGATCCTATGTTCAGTTGCTGATGTGGTCATGGTCACATTTTTTTGCCGCTACTAGTCCCGGATCACGTTGCGTACTGACCGAGATCAAGGACCTGTCCCGTCCTCGGTTTTACGGTCCGCAAAGCAGACTGACAAAAACGAGGCCCCTATGTCGCCCCTAACGCTGATCCTTCACATTTTCCTTGGCTCCACCCTTGCAGGCTCCGCGGTGATTGCGGTGCTGGTCATGGGCTCTGCATCGTGGACAACCATGCTGATCGCGGCGGTCGTGGGCTTTGTGGCGGCGTTCCCTGTCTCGGTTCTGGTCGCCCGCAAGCTGGAAGGCTGAGCGCCGGGTTTAGACGCAAAGAACGGAATGTGTTATCCTCTGCGCGTGGGGGCCGCGTTCAGGCGGTTTTTTTATTATATGCTTGCAACGCCGAACCCTCAGAAATGAGAGGTTATTATGCACAAGTTCTTAACGACGACCGCAGCCACAGTTCTGACCCTTGGGCTGTCCATTGGCGTGGCTCAGGCCGAGACGTTTGACGGGACCTCCAAGGGGATGGGCGTCAACAACAACACGGTCTTTGGTATCTCGGACGGAAACGCGGTGGTCAAAACGCAGACCGATTACGAAAGCTTCGAAGTCACGGCCGGGCACCCGCTGGAGGGGGCGTCGGGCACGTGTTTTGGCGCGCTGCTGATCAATGGGGCTGGGGTGTCGGGCACCGGAAATTGCGTCTATGACACCGCGTCCGGAGAAAAGGCTGTGATTACCTGGACGGCCACCGGGTTCGGCGCCGATGGCGCTTTGACCGGGGATTGGACTGTGTCGGGCGGCTCGGGCAATTGGGCGAGTGCAACCGGTGGCGGCACGTTTTCATCGCTTACCGACCCGGACACCAACAAATTCGTCAATACGGTCAACGGCAGTATCACGATCGAATGATTTCGGCCTGACGGTCTATCTGGGCGCACAGTTTCGCATGCACTCCGTGCGCCTGGAACAGTGCGCCCAAGTTTCGATAAGCAGGCAATGGGTGATATACTTCGTTCATTAAAAACAATAATTTGAAGGAGGAAGGTTATGGACCCGCAGTTGCGCTCCGAGCTCTCAATGGATCGTTTGGGCCACTATTACCACATCATGCGGACAACGATCTTTGCCTACGTCGCGCTCGCCGCGATTATCGGCTTTGGGCCCGAGGGGGTCTCGTTAGTGCTGATCGTACTGGTCATTGCGACTGCCGCTTACGGTATTCTGGCAGGAAAAACCGCGTTGGAGGATGTCGAGAACCTGCGGGACGATATGGATGAGGAGTTCGCTCAGAGCCATTTTGCCAAAGGGATAATGACCCGTAACATGAAGGGGTTGATACTGACCTCGAATGTGTTTCTCGGCCTGATTGGTTTGGCGGAGCTGATCGCGATCGTGTTCTGATCAGTCTGTGACAAACCTCACAGCCGAAACCCTGCCCACCCGCTACAATTGACCTAACGGAAACCTCAGCGGGAGGCCAAACATGTCCATGATCCCAATTATCGCCTTCGGATCGGCAGGCCTCTATACCGTTGCCATGATCTCGATGAAATTTTGGTGGAAAATACCTGGTGTTGGTCTCAGCCTGCTGATCGTCGCCACACTTTTGGCTGCCGCCACCCTGGAACTGGCCGCCTTGCGCGAGGAGCGGTTGGGCATCATTTATACCGGTATTCTGGGGGCCGAGGTTGTTCTGATCGCAATTGCCTCATTCTTTCTGTTTGGTGAGAATTTCTCACATAGGGAAGTGATTGGGATCGGTCTGGTGATTGTGGGTACGGCGCTGGCATGGGCCTGATCCCGTCCGTTGTATGACGTGCACCTAAACCGTGAATGAAGTTTCCCTTAGGTAAGTTGTAAACGGGTTTCCCCCTTCCAATCTGTT
This sequence comes from Ruegeria sp. AA6, assembly GCF_056542865.1. NCBI lineage: Bacteria > Pseudomonadati > Pseudomonadota > Alphaproteobacteria > Rhodobacterales > Roseobacteraceae > Ruegeria > Ruegeria sp. AA6. The sequence continues at coordinate 39,488 of NZ_JBQGAN010000003.1, read as the reverse complement.
CAGCAGGCCAAGCACGGCCATGCACTTTGGAGGAGAGAGCCAATGACCAGATACCTGACTGCCGGAGCAGCCGCTCTGGCCACGACCCTCACCCTTGGAACGGCCGCTTTGGCCGATACACCGGACCTGCGCGGAACATGGTTTGGGTCGTACACGACCGTTTCGCCGACGCACTATCACCGCGGCGAAGAACCCCGGTTCAATCAGGCCGAATGGATGCTGGATGTCCAAATGCAAGAGGACAACGTCTTTTGGGGGCCCAGCAAGTGGCGCCGAGATGGCGATACCGAGTGGAACGAATACGAAGCCACAGGAACGATTAGTTTGGATGGCTCGGGTTCGATCGGCATCGTTGAGACGGCCCCCTTGGTCATCGGGGCAAACGCGTTAATAGATGCCCGGTATGAAGACGGAAAAATCTATGCGGATTTCCGTAGCCTGCGTAACGGAACAACCTACAGCACTGTTCTGGAGCGGCAGGTGAACTGAAGCGACTCTGGCCCGGTCGGGCTGTAGGGGGTACTGACTGCGAATTCATCGCAGCGCATAGTAGGTAATCCCGGTCGGGCCGGAGCGCTTCTCAAAAAGCGGAACCAGCGTCTCCGATGGGAGGGGACGGGTCGGGCGGTCTTTGCGATGCCCGCGACAGAGCTCAGAGCGCCCCGTGCCGGACAGCGGCGTTCCCCGGAACGGGGCCTCTGGACTTCGCGAACCTTCAGCGCGTGTCACAGGCGGTACGTTGGCGGTCCGACCCAGGTTCCGTTTTGCTCCTTTCGGTTGCGTGTTCCACACAAGACCGAAGGGGGCACGATTCGAACAAAATTTCGTCTTCAGAGGATTTGGCCCGCCGTTTTCTGCGTATTTTCACTGTGGAATGTGTTTTGCACCCGCAGAAATGTGCCCAAATCCGTACCTTTTTGCAGGTTTTGACTTTTCCTGCAGCAAACCAGCTTTGCTTCACGATTTTCGGAGTTATCCACAAAGCTTTCCAGCAGGATATCAACACGTTATCCCCGCCTAATTTTCATGCTGCAGTGCTATTTTCTTGCCGGGTAACACGTCGAATGCAACAGTTTGCTTACCGCATCGGTTCCTAGGAGCCAGGGTGGGGCGCAAAGGCCAGGGGGTCAGGCGGCGGTGACGGGTTTTAGGACGTGTCAATCGCCAGAAAGACTTACCGGTGGATGGTCAACTAAGCTGGATCTTGCATCTGGATCAGTGGATCACCTTCTCAGAAGGCTGGCGCGCGCTGTGTGGTGCCGCTCGGTGCAACACAGCAGCTATGATCCTTTAGGGGATCAGGGCAACTGACTCGGGGCGTCTTTCTGACGTTTCGACCCTGCAAGGCGTCAGGAGTGTCCGCAAGGATACGAGCATGGACCACGTCTACGCACCTGACGCCTTTTCCTTTTGTTGGACTTAGGTTTGAAACGGGCTGCCACTCGACCCCTACATTAAAACGAAACGGGGTTCTTGTGTGTGCACAAGAACCCCGCAGTTTTGTCTGGCATTATCCAGGTATCGGGCAATAAGTCTCTAAGACCAAAGCGCCCGAGAAAGGATTAGATATTCTCTTGAACGTCAGTGGCCGCGTTTTGAATTGCGTCGCCGGCTTTCTCAATATCTTTTCCGGCGCCCTTGGCGGTTTCGCAGGCAGTGAGAGTGAACAGGGCGAGCCCAACCAGAATTGCACGGATCATCAGTGTCTCCATTTGAATTAACTATCCGTTGCGTAACAGTTTTGCCCGAGTGAAACCAGAGCCATGCAGCCTTTACGCACCAGCGGGCAAATCAGGGCGGTTAATCTGCCTTCCGATCAGGGCGCAGGTCCCTAGTCAGCCTTTCTCATCACCGCAGAACATGTCATATACCAATTCCAGCATACGGCGTGGGCGGTCGTCTGCCAGACGATAGTAGATTGCCTTGCCTTCGCGGCGGGGCGTTACCAGCCCTTCAAGGCGCAGTCGGGACAGTTGTTGAGAAACGGCGGCCTGACGGGCGGACAGCAGCTCCTCCAGTTCGGTCACGGATTTTTCGCCGGACACCAGATGGCACAGGATCATCAGCCGCCCTTCGTGGCTGATCGCCTTGAGGAAATTTGACGCGCGTGTTGCGTTTTCCACCATCTTATCAAATGAGTCTGGGGACTTATCTTGCGAGAGCTGAGGGAGGGCCATCGTGTGTTTCCTTATTTGCCCGTTAGCCGAGCGCTTAGTGGTATGAGTGGGGTCGCTGCCGCGATGAGCTTCGATACTTATTTTGAACATGTATTTCCATATGCATGGATCAAAATGACGTGATGTGAAGATAGGTAAAATGGATGTTCGCCTATTCGGTGAGCTTCGAGCGTCCAGTTTCAGGCATCAGGACAAGGCGATTAGGGGCGAAGTTTCCGGCCCCCCTTGCAGCCCCTCGGTGGCGACACTAAGACTCGGGTAACGTTTCTTCGGGTAGTGTCCCACTCCATAGCAAAGCAGGCAGGTTCAGAATGTTCGATCCAGTTGATACCTATATGAATACGCTCGTTCCGATGGTGGTCGAACAGACCAGCCGCGGCGAACGTGCCTACGATATTTTCTCGCGCCTTCTGAAAGAGCGGATCATCTTTATCAATGGCCCTATCCATGACGGGATGAGCCATCTGGTCGTCGCCCAGCTGCTGCATCTTGAGGCGGAAAACCCAAGCAAAGAGATCTCGATCTATATCAACTCGCCCGGCGGTGTTGTGACCAGCGGTTTGTCGATTTACGACACAATGCAGTATATCAAGCCGAAATGTTCGACATTGGTGATCGGTCAGGCGGCCTCGATGGGGTCGGTTTTGCTGGCTGGTGGTGAGAAAGGGATGCGCTTTTCGCTGCCCAACAGCCGGATCATGGTGCATCAGCCCAGCGGTGGATATCAGGGTCAGGCCAGCGACATCATGATTCACGCGGCCGAGACGCAAAAACTGAAAGATCGCTTGTATGACATCTATGTACGTCATACCGGACAGACCAAAAAGGCGGTTGAAAAAGCGCTGGATCGTGACAATTTCATGAGCCCGGAAGAGGCGAAGGAATGGGGCCACATCGACGAAATCGTCGAAAACCGCGCCAAAATGGACGGCGACGAGGCCTGAGTTTAAGCCCCCGCGTCAAAGGCGCGGGGCGCATTTTGAGATTGTAGCCGTCTCGGTGCTGTCCTAAGCTGCAGCAACAGGCGGCAAGTGGCCCGAGGGGGGCCGCAGAGACGAAGCCCGAAAGGTAGAACATGGCGACGAATTCAGGCGGTGACAGCAAGAACACGCTCTACTGTAGCTTTTGTGGCAAGAGCCAGCATGAGGTGCGCAAGCTGATTGCTGGCCCGACCGTGTTTATCTGCGATGAATGCGTCGAGCTTTGCATGGATATCATCCGTGAGGAAACCAAGGCCAGCGGGCTGAAATCCTCGGACGGTGTGCCAACGCCGAAAGATATTTGTGAGGTTCTGGATGATTACGTGATCGGCCAAGCGACGGCAAAGCGGGTTCTGTCTGTGGCCGTGCACAACCACTACAAGCGTTTGAATCATGCCCAGAAAGCGGGCAGCGATATCGAACTGGCGAAGTCCAACATCCTGCTGATCGGTCCCACCGGGTGCGGCAAGACGCTGCTGGCCCAAACGCTGGCGCGTATTCTGGACGTGCCGTTTACCATGGCGGATGCAACCACGCTGACCGAAGCTGGTTATGTGGGTGAGGATGTCGAAAACATCATTCTCAAGCTGTTGCAGGCCAGCGAATATAACGTCGAACGCGCGCAGCGCGGTATCGTCTATATCGACGAGGTCGACAAGATCACGCGCAAGTCGGAAAACCCCTCGATCACGCGTGACGTGTCGGGTGAGGGCGTACAGCAGGCTCTGCTGAAGCTGATGGAAGGCACCGTGGCTTCGGTTCCGCCGCAAGGTGGCCGCAAACATCCGCAGCAGGAATTCCTGCAGGTGGACACCACGAACATCCTGTTCATCTGCGGGGGTGCTTTTGCCGGTCTGGACAAGATCATCGCGCAGCGCGGCAAGGGCTCGGCCATGGGCTTTGGCGCGGATGTACGCGACAATGATGAACGTGGCGTGGGTGAGATTTTCAAGGATCTGGAGCCTGAAGACCTACTGAAATTCGGTTTGATCCCGGAATTCGTTGGCCGTCTGCCGGTTCTGGCGACGCTGGAAGATCTGGACGAAGATGCCTTGGTCACCATCCTGACCAAACCCAAGAACGCTCTGGTCAAGCAGTATCAGCGCCTGTTCGAACTGGAGGACGCCGAACTGGCCTTTACCGACGATGCACTAAAGGCGATTGCCAAGAAGGCCATCGAACGCAAAACCGGTGCGCGGGGTCTGCGCTCGATCTTGGAAGACATTCTTCTGGACACCATGTTCGAACTGCCGGGCATGAAGAACGTGACCGAGGTTGTTGTAAACGAAGAGGCGGTGTCGTCCGACAAGCAGCCGTTGATCATCTACGCGGATGCTGCGGAATCGGCCTCGGCGGGATAAGGTCATAATGAGTTGGCAAAGACGGCGCGGCATCGCCCGCGCCGTTTTCATGTGGGGGCAGCATGACAATAAGACGTATCTCATCCGGCGGAGAATTTGAGGCCAAGATCGGCTATTGCCGAGCAGTTGTGGCCGGTGGCTGGGTTCATGTCGCTGGAACGGTCGGTCAGGGCGATGATGTGACAGCGCAATGCCGTTCGGCCTTGGAAATAATTGGAAAGGCCCTGACTGAGGCAGGGGCCAGTTTCGCGGATGTTGTGCGTGTAACTTACATGCTGCCGGATCGGGCCGAATTCGAACCCTGTTGGCCGATCCTGCGGGACTATTTTGGCGAAAACCCTCCTGTAACAACAATGATCGAATGCGGATTGATCGACCCGAAATACCGGATCGAAATCGAAGTAACGGCTTATTTGCCGGAATAGTGACTGGGGTCCTTGTGACACTGGACCTTGGCGAGCCTTTGGTCCATATCTGCGGGGATAGAAATGTCGGAGGCAACCGATGGGTATTTTGAACAGTCTTTTGCGGGCGGTAACCTGGTGGAATGGGGCAACCTTGAACACGCAGATTTACACCGCGCGCAAGGGTGTAAAAGTCGGTGAGGACAACGAAGGCAATGTGTTCTATCGCAACGAAGATGACAGCAAGCGCTGGGTGATTTTCAATGGCGAGGCCGAGGCCAGCCGTGTTGACCCTGATTGGCATGGTTGGCTGCATCGCACTTGGGATGAGCCGCCGACCGATAAACCGTTGCAGCATAAATCCTGGGAAAAGCCGCATCAGGAAAACCTTACAGGCACGGCGTTGGCGTATACGCCGGCGGGGTCTCTGCGTCGTCAAGACCCGGTCGAGCGCAGCGACTACGAGGCTTGGAACCCGGAATAAACGAGGCGAGCAATGTCGACTTACAATGTAACCGAAGTTCTTGTCGGCGGTGCCGTTTTGGCCTGTGCCATCGCCTTTGGCGTTTATGCAAGCCAGTCCACCGGCCTGTCCCAAGGCGGAGATGGGTATCAGTTGGGGGCTTCTTTCCGCTCGCTCGAAGGTGTGGGTGTCGGCACAGATGTACGTCTGGCCGGGGTCAAGATTGGCACCGTGACGGGCGTTGACCTGAACCCGGAAACCTATCGAGCGGACACGACGTTCACGATCCGCGACGGCATTCTGGTGCCGGATGACAGCGCCATCGTGATCTCCTCCGAGGGGCTGCTGGGCGGTAATTTTGTCGAGGTGATGCCGGGCGGTTCTCCGTTTTATTTCGAACCAGGCGATCAGGTTGAAGATACGCAGGGCGCTGTAAGTTTGATCTCGCTACTGGTGAAATTTGTGGCCGGGGACGGTGGCGAATGAGGCGACTTGCCCTGATCGCAGCGTTGCTGGCCGCCACAGGAGCCGCAGCACAGCAAAAGGTTCAGTCCGGTCCCGGGGCGATCCTGAGAGGGTTGGACAAGGTCAGCGGCCAGACCGTTGATCTCGAAATGAAAAGCGGTCAGAGCGGAGAGATTTTCGGCCTAGACGTGGCTTTGGGGGATTGTCGCTATCCGCCTGAGAACCCAACAGGGGATGCGTTTGCATACCTGACGATTTGGGAAAAAGGTAAATCCGACCAATTGTTTGATGGGTGGATGATCGCCACGTCACCAGCGCTGAATGCGTTGGATCACGCCCGTTATGACGTCTGGGTGATCCGCTGTATTACGCCCTCGGGTGATTGAGCTATTGGGGCGGTGAAATCTGCACTGGCGTTAATTGCCTCTTCCAGTTCCTGCCGGTATTGCGAGCGCGGTATTTCGATTGCGCCCAAAGACGCCAGATGCGCTGTAAGGAACTGCGTATCGAACAACTGAAACTCGGTTTGACGCAGGCGGTCGACCAGATAAGCGAGTGCGACTTTCGATGCATCCGTCCGGCGCGAGAACATGCTTTCACCGAAGAATGCGCCTCCCAGCGTAACACCGTAAACGCCCCCGACCAATTGATCCTCTTCCCATATCTCTAACGAGTGTGCGTGACCTGACAGATGAATTTGAAGGTATAATTCGCGTAGTTCTGCGTTTATCCAGGTGTCTGCGCGGTCGGCGCAGCCGTCTACGACGCCCAGAAAGTCTTGATTGATGGTCACCGAATATCCGCATTTGCGGATGCGCCGCGCAAGGCTGCGCGAGACGTGGAATCCGTCCAATGGAAAGACACCCCGAAATTTGGGATCAACCCAGAACAATTCCGCAGCATCGCGGTGCTCGGCCATCGGAAAAATGCCGATTGAATAGCCGTGAAGTAAAAGTTCTGGAGAAATGCTCATGCAGAATACTCTAAGGGCGAAGGGCAGAAACCCTTCGCCCCCAGTATGTTACTCGGCCATGTTCTCTGCAAGCCAGTGTTCCAACCAGTGGATGTTATAGTCACCGCTATGGATGTCGGATTCCTGCAGCAGTGCGTGGAACAGGGGCACGGTGGTGTCGATACCGTCAACGATCAACTCACCCAGCGCACGTTCCAAACGCGCGAGTGCTTCGGCCCGGTCGCGGCCCTGCACGATCAGCTTGGCAATCAGCGAGTCGTAGTAGGGAGGGATCGAATATCCGTCATAAAGCGCGGAATCCATCCGAACACCCAGCCCGCCCGGTGCGTGATAAGCTGTGATCTTGCCGGGGCAGGGCGAGAAATTCGGCAGCTTTTCAGCGTTGATCCGAACCTCGATTGCGTGGCCGTTGATCTCCAGATCGTCCTGACCGAACGACATCGGCTCGCCCGCGGCAACGCGGATTTGTTCACGCACCAGATCGACGCCAAAGATGCCTTCGGTCACAGGATGTTCCACCTGCAAACGCGTATTCATCTCGATGAAGTAGAACTCACCGTTTTCGTACAGGAACTCGATGGTGCCCGCGCCGATATAGTTGATTTTGGCTACGGCGTCGGCGCAGACCTTACCGATCTTTGCGCGCTCTTCCGGGGTGATGCAGGGGCCGGGGGCCTCTTCAAACACCTTCTGGTGGCGGCGTTGCAGCGAACAGTCGCGTTCGCCCAGATGGACCGCCTTGCCTTTACCGTCGCCAAAGACCTGAATTTCGATATGGCGGGGCGTGGTCAGGTATTTCTCGATATAGACCTCGTCATTGCCAAAGGCAGCTTTGCCCTCGGCACGTGCGGTCATGAAGGCGCTTTCCATCTCATCGGCGCTCATCGCCACTTTCATGCCGCGACCGCCACCGCCTGCGGTGGCCTTGATGATGACGGGATAGCCGAATTCTTCACCGATCCGCTTAGCATCAGCCAGCGTTGGCACACCGCCGTCCGACCCAGGAACACAAGGCACGCCAAGCGCCTTCATCGTGTCCTTCGCGGTGATCTTGTCACCCATGACCCGGATATGCTCGGCAGTGGGGCCGATAAAGGTGATGCCGTGGTCTTCGACGATCTGAACGAATTCAGCATTTTCGGACAGGAAGCCATAGCCGGGGTGGATCGCTTGCGCGCCGGTGATTTCACAGGCCGAGATAATCGCGGGCACGGACAGATAGCTTTGCGGGCTGGGCGGAGGGCCGATGCACACCGATTCGTCCGCCATGCGCACATGCATCGCGTCGCTGTCGGCGGTCGAATGCACGGCAACCGTCTTAATCCCCATCTCGCGCGCGGCGCGGATGACGCGCAGGGCGATCTCGCCTCGGTTGGCAATCAGGATCTTATCGAACATGGGTCCGCCTTACTCGATGATGACCAGAGGGGTGCCGAATTCCACAGCGTCGCCGTCGCCGACCAGAATGCGCTTGATCGTGCCGGCCTTGGGCGCGTGAATGTGGTTCATGGTTTTCATCGCTTCAACGATCAGCAGCGTGTCGCCTTCGGAAACGGATGCGCCGACCGAAATGAACGCAGGTGCGCCTGGCTCAGGCTGCATATAAACGGTGCCAACCATGGGTGAGGTTACGGCGCCGGGGTGGCTGGCTGGATCTTCCTGCGCAGCGGGTGCCTCAGCGGCGGCTGGGGCCGCGGCAGGAGCTGCTGCGGTCGGAACGGCGACCTGAACCGGAGCGGCCACAGCCTGGGTCATGCGGCTTACACGCACATTCAGGCTGTCTTCCTCGCCATATTCGCGTTTCACCTGCAGTTCGGTCAGGTCGTTTTCGCGCAGCAATTCGGCCAGTGCCTTGATGAATGCCACATCCGCTTCGTGTTTGGTGTCTGTCATGAGTGTCCTCGACGGTTCCCCTTGGCCCGTCTGTTCCTGCGGGCTTTGATCTGATTACGCAGCGTTATAAGCGAAGCGCACGGTCATGAAAAGCGCAGTCTGGGCTAGTCAGATAGGGGTTTTATACAACAGTTCGAGCGGGGGAAGGAGTTACAACGGCATTCCTGAAAGTTTCGCTACTAGTTCAGGCAATTTACGGGCTCCGAATTTCTCAAGCAGGCGGGCGCGGTAGGCTTCGATCGTTCGATAACTCAGGTCCAGCTCCATCCCGATTTCCTTGGCAGACAGGCCGCGGCAGGACAAGATTGCGACTTCGCGTTCGCGGGCGGTCAGTTCAACCAGTGGGCGTTCCTCTGAGATGTCGGAAAAGCTCCAGATTCCATGACGAAAGGGGTCATCGGGGGTCAGTGATCGTCCGCGCGCACGACACCAGAACAGATCGCTGTTGCGGCGTCTCATTACGCGTTCATCGGTATAATAACCCGTGTCGCGCATCACTTGCAGGCTGCGTGCCCCGATGCGTTCCCAGTCGGCGACGGAGGGATACAGATGCAAAAGCGGCATGTTACGATAGTCCGCTGCCTCGCCACCAAAGGTTCGTGCGAACTGCAGGTTGCAGCGCCGGATGATCCGGTTCTCCAATTCGACCAGGCCAATTGGTGCATATTCAAACGCGGGGTCGCTCATCTGGCTATCGTGCCGGGATTCCAACGAAAATAGAAGGGGCAGCCCGCAGAATTTGGTTCTGGCTGGATAGCATTGCGTCATGCCGGGTTGTTAAGGTTGTAAAGAGACTATGAAAACTTGCCCTTAACCAATAGAAATACATCAAGAGTTCTGAAAATCATCCACATCCATGAACGGATGGTCCCGCTTGAGGAGGGGCGAGGGTATGCGCGACACGCTGACAGGCAGCCGAATTAGGGAAAGGCGTCAAATCGCAGGTTTGCGGCAGGCGGAACTGGCGCGGCAGGTCGGAATTTCGGCCTCTTACCTGAATTTGATCGAGCACAACCGCCGCAGGATTGGTGGTAAATTGCTGGTCGATATCGCATCGGCGTTGATGGTGGAACCATCGGTGTTGACGCAAGGGATTGAGGCGACGTTGATCTCGGCGCTGCGTGAGGCTGCTGCGGATGCCGTTGGGCAAGAGGCCGAACTGGACGGGCTGGAAGAGTTCGCTGGCCGGTTCCCCGGATGGGCAGGTGTTCTGGCGCAGATGCACCGCCGGGTCGTATCCTTGGAACGTACGGTCGAAACCTTGTCCGACCGGCTGACCCATGACCCCCATCTGGCTGCGTCGATGCACGAGGTTCTGTCGACGGCCGCCGCGATTCGCTCGACCGCCGCGATCCTGGCGGACACGCAAGAGATTGAGCCCGAGTGGCAGGACCGATTTCACAGCAACCTGCATCAGGATGCCGAACGATTGGCCGAGAGTTCTAAGTCGCTGGTTGCCTATCTGGATGAAAGTGATTCTGCCGGGGATCACCGCGGTGTGCCTCTGGAAGATGTCGAGGCATTTTTTGCCGCCAACGGGCACCATTTCCCGCAAATTGAGCAGGGTGGTGACGAAGCAGAGATCGACCTGAGTGAAATAGATTCGACCGCCGCAAGATCTTTGACCCGGGATTTTCTGGAGATCTACGCTGAGGATGCTCGTGCGGTACCTATCGAACAACTGCAAACAGCACTTGCCGAGTCACCGTTGGACCCTTTGCAGTTGGCCTCGCAGTTTTCTGTGGACGTCGCCACTGTGCTGCGCCGGCTTGCCGCGTTGCCAGACGGCTATCTGGGGCGACCGACCGGTATGGTTGTGTGTGACGCGTCTGGCAGTGTTTTGTTTAGCAAGCCCGTACCAGGTTTTGCCATGCCGCGGTTTGGCGAGGCTTGCCCTTTATGGCCGTTGTTTCAGGCGCTGAATCGGCCTCTGGTTCCGATCCGGCAAAGGGTGGTGCAACTCGGGCGGACGGCGGCGGTTTTCGACTGTTATGCCTATGCATGGCCTCAGACCATTTCGGGTTATGATCAGGGTCCGGTTTACCGTTCGGTGATGCTGGTGCAGTCAATTGAAGATGTCGCGCAGGACGAAAGGGCCGTTGCACGGGTCGGTCCCAGCTGCAGGGTGTGCCCCCACAGCGACTGCACGTCGCGGCGCGAGCCTTCGATTCTGAGCGAAGGTTTTTGACAGTTTCCTGGCACTGCGCGTAAGCTGACGGCGACGGGTCTAACAGTCTACGACCTGTCACGGGGAGGACAGACAATCATGAGCCGTAAGGTTCTGTTAATTGAGGATGAGCCCAATATTGCCGAGGCCATTCGTTTTCTGCTGACGCGCGAGGGTTGGCAGGTGGAAACTCATGGTGAAGGCACGGATGCGTTACAGGTCATTCAGGGGGCAAACCCCGACTTGGTGATTCTGGACGTTATGCTGCCGGGGAAAAGCGGGATGGAGATTCTGCGGGACTTGCGCGAGTTAGAGGACATGCAGGGCTTGCCGGTTCTCATGCTGACCGCGCGCGGCCAGTCCCGCGATCGTGAGATGGCCGAGAACGCTGGGGTGAGCCGGTTCATGACCAAGCCATTCTCCAACACCGAGATGCTGACAGCGGTGCGCGATCTGCATGCGCAAGCGACGCAGTCATGAGTTCGGGCGAAGACCTACCGCCTTCGGGTGCCAGGCCTTCGTTGTTTCTGGAACGGCAGAGTTATCGCCGCCGCAGGTTGTCGGACGCCGCGCGTCTGCTGCCCTTTTTGGGCGCCGCGCTGCTGGCGATCCCTTTGCTTTGGCCGGATGGTCAGGGCGAACAGGAGGGCGTGAGCCTTTCATCTGCGATCTTTTATATCTTCACTTGCTGGGCTGCCTTGATTGTGGCCAGTCTGGTGTTCGGCTTTGCTGCCAGACGTATGTCCGCCCAGGACGATGCTGATCCCGAGACGGACCAATGGCAACGCTGAACATCCTGATTCTGGTCTGTCTTGGCTATGTGGTTCTGCTGTTCGGCGTTGCGTTCGCCGCCGACAGGATGGCGGCCGCCGGGCGCGGCGCGTGGCTAAGGTCTCCGCTGATCTATACGCTGTCTCTGTCTATCTACTGTACCGCTTGGACGTTCTACGGGGCGGTGGGTAACGCCGCGCGTTCCGGGCTAGAATTCGTAACGATCTACCTTGGCCCAACGCTGGTCATGATCAGTTGGTGGTGGGGCCTGCGCAAGCTGGTGCGGGTTGGACGAAGCCAGCGGGTGACGTCAATTGCCGACCTGATCTCGTCGCGTTACGGCAAGTCCAACACGCTGGCGATTTGCGTAACTATTCTGGCTGTGCTGGGTGGCACCCCGTATATCGCGCTACAATTGCAATCCATTACACTGTCATTTTCCATCTTTGCCGAAGCCGACCCCTCGGGCCTTTATCGTGAAGGTTCCAGTGTGTTTTGGGTGGCGGCTGGCCTTGCCGTTTTTGCCATTCTCTTTGGCACGCGCAACCTGGACGCAAATGAGCGCCACCACGGGGTGGTTACAGCCATCGCGTTGGAGTCGGTGGTCAAGCTGTTCGCCCTGCTGGCGGTAGGCGCTTTCGTCGTCTGGGGCGTGGCGGGGGGCGTAGGCCCGATGATGGACCGAATTGACGCGTCAGAGATCGGCCAGTGGAACGTGGATGCCGGACGGTGGACCACGTTTATTTTCCTATCTGCTGCAGCCTTTGTCTGCCTGCCGCGTATGTTTCAGGTCATGGTGGTCGAAAACGCGGATGAGGGGCACTTGCGAACCGCCGCTTGGGCGTTCCCGCTGTACCTTCTGTTGATGAGCCTTTTCGTGGTGCCGATCGCTGTGGTCGGGCTGGACCTGCTGCCCGAAGGGTCGAACCCCGACTTGTTCGTGCTTACGGTACCTTTATCGCAAGGTAACGACTGGCTGGCGATGTTGTCCTTTATCGGTGGTTTTTCCTCGGCCACATCCATGGTGATTGTCACGGCGATGGCGTTGTCGACGATGGTGTCGAACCACGTCGTCATGCCGATCTGGCTGAGCACGCAAGAGGGAGGCGGTGCCGTCTCTGGCGACGTGCGAAACGTCGTTCTGGTCGCCCGCCGGGTGTCGATCGCGGCCATCATGGCGCTGGGCTATTTCTACTATCGCCTGTCCGGGGGCGGAGCCGCTTTGGCATCAATCGGTTTGGTGGCATTTGCCGGATTTTCCCAACTCTTGCCTGCCTTGGTTGGCGGGCTTTTCTGGCGTGGCGCCACAAGGACAGGTGCATTGGTTGGACTGACCGTCGGATTCTTGCTGTGGATTTACACGCTGTTACTGCCGGGAATGGGTGGGGCTTTGATGCCTGCGACGGTTTTGCAATACGGTCCATTCGGGTGGGGGTGGCTGCGCCCCCAAGCCCTGTTCGGGATCGATGGGATGGACCCAATGGTGCATTCCGTAATGTGGTCGCTCTGCTTGAACACGGTCGCGTTCTGTGTGGCATCGCTGTTGAGTTTTCCCAACCCACTCGAGCGCCTGCAGGGCGCGCAATTTGTTAACGTCTTCGACCACTCGGTCGCGCCAAGACGCTGGACCGGTTCGGTGGCGCAGAGCGAGGATCTGATGATCATGACTCAGCGCATATTGGGAGCGGCCCCAGCGCAGGAGTTCTTTCAGGCCGAAGCCGAAAAACAAGGTGGTCGGGCCAGTCTGCCTGAACCGACACCCGCCTTCCTTGAGCGGCTGGAGCGGGAGTTAAGTGGTTCTGTCGGCGCAGCCACCGCCCATGCGATGATTGGCCAGATCGTTGGTGGGTCGTCTGTTTCGGTCGAAGACCTGCTGGCCGTGGCAGACGAGTCCGCCCAGTTACTGGAGTATTCCAGTCAGCTTGAGGCCAAATCGGCCGAGCTGACCCGGACTGCGCGACAGTTGCGAGAGGCCAATACAAAACTGACGCAAATCTCAGAACAAAAGGATAGCTTCCTTAGTCAGGTCAGCCATGAATTGCGCACGCCCATGACTTCAATCCGGGCCTTTTCCGAGATCATGCGCGACACCGACGGGCTGAGCGCCGAGGAACAGACACGCTATGCTGCGATCATCCATGATGAGGCGCTCCGCCTGACGCGATTGCTGGACGATCTTCTGGACCTGAGCGTGTTGGAAAGCGGAAGGGTCAACCTGAACCTGGGCGGTGATACATTGCGCTCGGTGCTGGATCGGGCTGTGTCCAGTGCACTGGCCGGTACTAGGCAAACATTGACTGTACGGCGTACAAAATCATCTGAAAGTATACCGCTGCAAACAGATCTGGATCGGCTTGGGCAGGTCTTTATCAACCTGATTTCGAACGCGCAGAAATACTGTGATGCTGAAGAGCCCGAGCTGACGATTTCCGCTCATGACGTGGGTGGTCAGGCGGTCATAGATTTCGCCGACAATGGCAGCGGAATCCCACCCGAGGCGCGGTCGATGGTGTTCGAGAAATTCGCCCGTGTTGGCGGCGACAAGGCGGGTGGTGCCGGGTTGGGGTTGGCGATTTGCCGCGAGATCATGCAGCGTCTGGGGGGAGAGATCAGCTACTTGCCCGGGCAAGGCGGGGCGGCGTTTCGCGTCCGGTTGCCAATTGCCTTTCAGCAGGCCGCCCAATGAGGCGGATGTAAATACATTTGTAACCTTCACAGGGTTAGACCTGAGGTCAGTCACAGCAACTAACAGTGGTTTCGGGCATGACGCAAACGGTCAGCGCTGCGTTGGCGCGCAAGCTTTCAGCGGGACAGGAAGAACAGGGTGACAAGCAGCGTTCAGTCCTTCGGGCGCTACGGCTTGCCCTTGCGCGGGCAGCTGGTGACAGGTTGCAGCTTCCCTTGTCTGTAATTGGTGCCAAGCAATCCAATCGCGCGCCGCAAGCGCTGGCGGATCGGATCGGGGATGATTGGCTTTTATTGCAGTTTGTGAACGGGGAAGGCCTGGCCGCTGCCGCTTGTGTGGATTTGGGGGTCGCTTCGGCCATCGTACAAGTGCAAACGATCGGAGAGGTGCTGACCGACGCTCCGACGCCCCGCGCGTTCACACATACTGACGGGGCAATGGTCGCTCCACTTGTCGAAGATGCCCTATCCCGTGCGGTCGAGTTGGTGGAAGTGCAGGCGGATCGGGTCAGCCTGTCAGGCTACGAGTTTTTATACCGTTTGGCCGATCAGCGCGCCCTATTCTTGGCGTTGACGGAAGAATTTTACCGGGTGTTCGAATTGACCGTAGAGTTGGCTGGCGGGCCTCGGCAGGGTCAGATTGCTATCTTTTTGCCCGACCGGCCAGCCGAGGAAAGCAACGATATCTCGGTTGATGATACCGGGCCGAGCCTCGAGCAGGCATCGGGGGTTTTACGGGCCGAGTTGGATACGGTGATCTGTCGCTTGTCGCTATCGCTCGGGGTGCTGTCTGCTCTTGGAGCAGGTGATGTTTTACCCCTGACTGGATCACGATTGGATCGGGCTGAAGTTCTTACAATCGACCGCACGCGCGCGGCAATCGGGCGTCTGGGTCAATGTGGCGGAATGCGCGCAGTGCGCTTGAACGAATGCGCGCCAATGTCTGCGCTGACACAATCCGAGGCCGAAGAATTTCTAGAAGCACGTTCGACCGTATTGGCAGACCATGAACCCGACCGGCCCACGTCGACTGTAATTCGGCCCGTCCAAACCACCATGGAGACCGCTTCGTTCAATGACCCGGACACCGGCCTGAATTTCGCGGATTCAGATCAGATGGTTGCCGAGATATCGCAACTTGCCGGGTTGTCGGGGCCGGGTCAAAATCCAGAGAGCTTTGAGTAGATCACTCTGCGTCGCTGCGGATCTGATCAAGAATCGGGCGCAAGTTGTCCAGCGCGTAACCGGCCTTGTTCGTGGCGTCCAAAATCTCGTCAGTGCTCATACGCTCGCATTGACCCAGAGCCCAAACCACCGAACAGCGAGTACCCGAAGCGCAATAGGCCAGAACCGGTCCGCTGCAGCTCTCAGCCAGATCACGTTGCAAGGCGACATTTTCAGGTGTCATGGTCTGATGCGTCAGCTCCAGCACCTCATATTCCAAACCCGCTGCGCGTACTGCGTCTCCGATTGCGTCAGATTGCATGGTCGCCGGAACCTCAACATTCGGTCGGTTGCAGATGACCTTGACGAAACCGGCTTCGACAATGGCTGGAACGTCTTCGACCGTGATTTGCGGCGAGACAGCATAGCGGGGGGTAATCGGGCGAATCTCCATGACAATTGCTTATGCCGCGTTGGCGGTTCTGTCCAGTTGTGCGCCCAGGGTGGGGGCCGCGTACATTCCTATGATCATTGAGATCAGGAAGACGACTCCGCCGACGCCACCGTAACTCAGCGAGGCAAGTGCAGGCCCGGGGCACAATCCGGCGAGCCCCCAACCTATGCCAAACAAAGTGGAGCCCAAGACCAGCCTGCGGTCCAATTCCGAGCCAGCCTTAGATGGAAATGTTCCACCGGTCACGGGCTTTCGGTTGTTCGTCAACTGCCACGCAACCAGCATTGGAAGGATCGCGCCACCCATCACAAATGCCAGCGTTGGATCCCACTGTCCGAAAATGTCCAGCCAACCTTGCACTTTTCTGGTGTCTGTCATGCCTGAGATCAGTAAGCCGACGCCGAACAAAGACCCCGCTAACAGAGATATGATCACTCGCATCATATCAGCCCCCAGATGTGGCGAAGCAAGGCAACAGTTCCCATACCGGCGGCGATATAGACAATGGTGGCAACGATACCGCGCAGGGAAAACCTCGAAATTCCGCAGACTCCGTGCCCCGACGTGCAACCATTGGCGACACGAGTTCCGAGCCCCACAAAAAGACCGGCAAAAACCACGACCGTAAGGTTACTGGTCAGGTACGTCTCTGGTGCGGGGGAGAGTAGGGGGCGCAACAAAACCGGCATCCCGATCACCCCTGCAAGAAAACTCAGCCGCTCCAACGATCGGTCGCTGTTGTCAACGACCCCTCCCAAGATGCCGCTTGCCCCCATGACGCGTCCGTTACCCAAGAGGTAGACGGCAGCGCCTAAACCTATGAGAAGGCCTCCGCCAAGACCCCAAAGCCATTCGATTTGCATGTTGTGTCCTAAATCTGATCGCCTGTAACAGGTCAGAGTTTGTTAAGTGGAAGTTTCAGAAATACGTCGCCGTTTTCGTCCGATGGCGGCATCTGGCCTGCTCGCATATTGACTTGCAAAGACGGCAAGATCAGGCGCGGCATTGGCAGCGTGGCATCGCGCGCGTCGCGCATTTCGACGAATTCCTCCACTGATCGCCCCTGCCCGATGTGCACGTTCAACGCCTTTTGTTCGCCGACTGTTGTTTCCCACGCGAATTCATCGCGACCTGGTGCCTTGTAATCGTGTCCGACAAAGACACGCGTCTGATCCGGGAGCGACAGGATTTTCTGGATCGACGTGTATAACATCTCGGATGATCCGCCCGGGAAATCGCACCGCGCAGTTCCGAAGTCCGGCATAAAGAGCGTGTCCCCGACGAATGCAGCATCACCTATCACATAGGTCAGGCAGGCCGGAGTATGCCCGGGCGTGTGTAGGACATCCCCACGCATTTGGCCGACGTGAAAACTATCGCCTTCGCGGAATAAGGCATCGAATTGACTGCCATCGCGTTGGAATTCGGTGCCTTCGTTAAAGATTTTGCCAAAGGTTTCCTGAATGGTGACGATCTGATCGCCGATTCCGATTTTACCGCCCAGCTTTTGCTGCAAATAGGGCGCAGCGGACAGGTGGTCGGCGTGAACGTGGCTTTCCAAGATCCATTCGACACGCAAACCATTTGTCTGCACATAGTCGATGATCTGATCGGCTGAGCGTGTATCCGTTCGACCTGATGCGTGGTCGAAATCCAAAACACTGTCGATGATAGCGCAGGCAAGCCCTTCTGGTTCCTGTGCCAAATACGAAACCGTAAAGGTTTCCGGGTCAAAAAACGCTTTTACTCTTGGGGTCATGAGGCCCTCCGCCGATACCATCGTTCATATAATAATTACGGAATATGTTATAATCAACTGTGTGTGATTTGATGCTGGTCAAAGCAGGTTAGGTGAAATGTGGATAAAATTTAATCAAATCGCCCTTTCGTTGCCGAAATGCTCTGACGAACAGGCGGTTTTCCGCGCGATTGTCGGGCAAACTATGCGGGTCTTAAAAAGGTCACATATATCAGAGTAAATGGAGGCATTTGGGAGGAAGGAAATGTCATCAATCAATTTATACTCGGAAGCCGAACAGCTAGAGCAAAAGCTGAAAGGCGCGTGTCTGGACACACGTCTTGCCCTTCAGCCCAGCGTGACCAAAGTCATCGAACGGATGCGGCAGCAGGGGATGCATATCCCATCGCGCCTGCGGCGGTTGGATGCGGCCCTTTGCGAAGACGCAATGGAGGCGCGCTTTGACAATCTTCCTGTCTAAGATTTTGTTTTAGCTGAAGGAAATGCCAACGATTACCACCATCAGCCCAAGCACTGACAGGAATAGAGACGCCAGATTCCAAGGTAACACACCCTGAACAACGGCGCGCAGTTCATCGTCCGTCAATCCGGACGTGCGCGCCTTCAGCACACGCAGAATACACCACACAAGGCCCAGCAGCCCGGCCAGTGACAGGGCGGCTCCGCCCCAGGTGATGAGTTCGAACATGGTTCCCCACATTTGCTTATCTCGTTCAACTGCGCTTAGCGGATCGTCTCGGGCCGCACAAGCCCGATGGGATTGGGTGCTTGCGGCCTGAGCAGCAGCAATGTATCCGGCGTAGTGCCCACTGATACAGCATCAGAATTCCACCTCTGGGAGAGACTACATGGATGACATGACCGAAGATCAGGCCGCTGCCAACTACCGCGTTACTGCGGGCGAACTGCGCCAGTTCATTGAGCGGTTCGAACGCTTGGATGCAGAAAAGAAAGATCTGGCAGAACAGCAAAAGGAGGTGATGGCCGAGGCCAAAGCCCGTGGCTACGATACCAAGGTCATGCGTAAAGTGATCGCACTGCGCAAGCGCGACAAGGATGACATTGCCGAGGAAGAAGCGGTCCTCGAGATGTACAAAGAAGCTCTGGGTATGAGTTAATCTAAGTTTCAGCCCGTCTGGTTATGCTGCCACGCGGGCGAAGCTTTTTTGTCGCTTAGGCCGACCGGAACACGTTACAACTAGAGAGATCGGGCCGACGCTGTGGGGCTGAGTTTAAGTCGAGCGATCAGGGTTTGATTACTCGAACGCCGGGCATTTCGCCAAGCCGGTCAAGATCCTGTTCGTACAGTTCAGAAAATGCGTCAACGATCTCATCGCTCCAACCAGGCAGATGCAGTTCTTCCTCAATTTTTTCCGGCCGTGCGTGATCGTCGAAAATATCGGCCATTTGGCTTCTTAGGTTGGCTTTATTCTGTGGCGCGTTTGCTTCTGTCAGTTCCATGACCCTGTTTCGTCCTTGATCGTCCAGCAAAGACAGCAACAGATCGTATTCGCCGATCAAGGACGTATCCGCATCCAGCCCAGTCAGTGCGCGAATTATGTCGCCCCAGATAAACGGAGTGTCTTCATTGCTCCATAATGTAATCTGAGTGCCCGGTGCCAGATCGCGGATGTTTTCAATCATTCGGATCCAGCTCAGGCAACTCAGATCGGTGTTTCGGATGATCTCAGCGCGCGACTGTTCCGGTAGAGACATCAAGAGCTTCGGGAAAAAGCTGCCAAGGTTTCGCAGCCCCATAAACAGCTCGATTTCATGATCTTGGTAGATGTGTTCCAACAGCGCCATTCGGCGACCGGCAAGTGGGTAAAGTTGCCCTTCCTGCAAAGCGAAAGCCGGCTCAGAAACGAAGTCCGTACTTGTAAAGACAGTGCGTCGCGCGTTGGGCCCGGTGGGCAGAAGCGTCTTGAGTTTTTGTCGCGAAGCTAAGTCGGCAACCTGTGTGTCCAATTTGTCAAGCACAGGTCCAAACATAGTATTGTACCGCCGCGGACCAAAGAATGTGGTACCCTCTGTCGCAAGAGTGTTCGAGTTTTTCTTTAATGAATTCAGCACACGGCCTTGGTCGGTAAAAGCTACACCTGCGTGGATAGCAACCTGCATCTTCGGTTTTTGCCCTTGCTTCTTACCTCGCATGTCGGGTTACAGCTTGGAACTTGAACAGTCAAATCCAGACTGCTTCACGACGATCAAGCACTGCAACTCTGTGAAAACTCAAATTCCTTAAGTTGAGGTGAAAATATGGGCTTGCAGTCCTCAGCAAGAAAAAGTAATCGACACCAAGCGCCCCTATAGCTCAGCTGGTAGAGCAACTGATTTGTAATCAGTAGGTCCGCGGTTCGAGTCCGTGTGGGGGCACCACTTCAATCAGTTTTATTTTTAAAAAACAAAAGCTTGCGGTATTTTTTACGTATTCAATCCACCCTTTTACCCACCCACCAGTGATTCCATAAGGCGGTTGAGAATGGAGCAGCCTCAAGAACGCCTTTGACTAGCTTCAAAGCGGGATCCTGTGAGGGAAAGTAGACCGTCTCGATGCCACCAATTATGCCGTGTATTGAAATTTGCTGGGCTGTCGAAGCAGGTTTTCATCAACACACCGCGTTGCCAGCTCCCGCTTTTAGGTCAATCTGAAAGCAAATCACCAAATTGACGGTCATCACCATTGGAAGTCTTGAACCCAATCTTTAAGAAGAAGAAAAAACAATTGGGGCTGGAAAAGCGTGGCAATCAAGAAAACAGAGCTCTACGCGACACTATGGGCTAGCTGCGACGAACTGAGGGGAAGCATGGATGCCTCGCAGTACAAGAATTACATTTTGACTCTTTTGTTCGTCAAATATGTATCCGACAAATATGCAGGGCAGCCTTACGCGGAAATCGAGATCCCCGAGGGTGGATCGTTCTCCGACATGGTGGCAGCCAATGGGCAGACCGACATTGGTGAAAGATTGAACGTTGTAATTGGCGCATTGGCATCTGCAAATGACATGGGCTGGCTTCAAAGCCCGGACAACGACTTCAATAATGAAGATCGCCTTGGCAAAGGCAAGGCGATGGTTGACCGGCTCTCGAAGCTGGTTCGCATCTTTGACGGGCTTGATCTCGGGAAAAACCGTGCTGATGGCGATGACCTTATGGGAGATGCCTACGAGTATCTCATGCGTCACTTCGCGACTGAGTCCGGAAAGAGCAAGGGGCAGTTTTATACCCCGTCAGAAGTTTCGACTATCCTCGCCAAGGTGCTGGAGATACCGGTCGATGCACCGCGTAGCACCACTGCCTACGACCCGACATGCGGATCTGGCTCTCTGCTGCTCAAGGTGAACGCCGAGACCCGGAACGGCCTGTCACTAAGAGGGCAGGAAAAAGAACAAGCAACGTCTGCCCTTGCTAAGATGAACATGGTGCTGCACAACGCGCCGTCATCAGAGATTTGGCAGGACGATACCATCTCTGATCCCCATTGGAAAAACGCTGAAGGTAAACTCGAAACCTTCGATTTTGCTGTCGCCAACCCGCCGTTCTCTCTCAAATCTTGGGACAATGGCATCACCGTTGACGCGGATGAGTTTGACCGGTTCGAATATGGCCTACCGCCAGACAAAAACGGCGATTACGCCTTCCTTCTGCACGTCATCAAATCGCTGAAGTCCGAAGGGCGCGGGGCGGTCATTCTCCCTCATGGTGTTCTCTTCCGAGGCAACGCAGAGGCAGAGATCCGTCGTAAGCTTATCCAGCAGGGCTACATCAAGGGGATCATCGGGCTGCCCGTGAACTTGTTCTATGGCACCGGCATTCCTGCCTGCATTGTTATTATCGACAAGGGAGCCAGCGGGCATCAAAAACCGATCTTCATGATCGACGCTTCAAAGGGCTTCATCAAAGACGGTAACAAAAACCGGCTGCGTGCGCAGGACATCCACCGGATCGTCGACACCTTCACCAACCAGATCGAGACCGACCGGTACTCGCGGCTTGTGCCCTTCGAAGAGATCGCTGCCAAAAACGAGTTCAATCTGAACATCCCTCGCTACATTGATGCCAGCGCGCAGGAGGACATCCACGATCTGAGCGCGCACCTCAAAGGTGGTATTCCAAACTCGGATATCGACGATCTACAGGCATACTGGGATGTTATGCCGGACCTGCGAGCGCAGCTTTTCGGACAGAGTGATCGCAACGGATACTCTTCGCCACTCATCGCCCCGCGCGAAGTCAAGCAGACTATATTGAAGCATCCACAGTTCTTGGCATTCAAAACCGCTGCAATGTCGCGGTTCGAGGCTTGGCGGGATCGGCAGAAGCCGCGTTTGGAGCACATAAGCTCAGATAATCATCCTAAAGAGTTGATCCACGAGATTTCAGAAGATCTGCTCGACAGGTTCCACGGGGCCGATCTGCTCGACAAGTATAACATCTACCAGATCCTCATGACCTATTGGGAAGAGGTGATGCAGGACGATGTCTATATGCTTGTCGCCGATGGCTGGGCAGCTGCAAGCACTTTACGCAAGCTGGTGCCTTACAAGGACAAGAACGGGAATAATAAGTACCGGGAAGATGCGGACTTCGAGACCGGCACCGGGAAGAACAAGGTCAAGTGGCGCTCTGACATTGTCCGCCCGTATCTGGTCGTGGCGAAGTTCTTTGCGGCTGAGAAGGCGGCACTGGATGCGGCAACCCAAGCCAAGGACGACGCCATCGCCGCGCTGGAGGCCTTTGTCGAAGACAACCGCGGAGAGGACAGCCTGATCGGAAGCGCGCAGGGCGATAACGGGAAATACGCAAAGGCGGAAGTGAAGCGGCAGATCAAGGAGGGCGGGGACCCCGAGGAGGTCGATGCGCTGAAGAAGCTGCTGGCGCTTCAGGAAGACGAAACCGCTGCAAAGTCGACCGAGAAGAAGCTTAAAGAAGAGCTGGACGAGCTGATCTTCGCCAAAATTCCTGTCTGACGTCAGCGCCAATGGGACAGTTTATGTCGATTTGATAAGAGAGGGTTTCTGGCTCATCGTAACCGCCAAGGAGTGGAGATGAGAAGGAAACCCGGAACCAAGCAGAGCCACGGTGAGAAAGTTGTAAAAGACATCCGCCGCGCCACGCGTAAGCAATATTCAGCAGAAGAGAAGATCAGGATTGTGCTGGACGGCCTGAAGGGCGAAGACAGTATTTCAGAGCTGTGCCGTCGTGAGGGCATTGCACAGAGCCTCTACTACAGTTGGTCCAAGGAATTCCTGGAAGCCGGCAAAAAACGTCTGGCAGGCGACACGGCCCGAGCAGCGACATCGACCGAGGTCAAAGATCTGCGCCGCGAGGCGCGAGATCTGAAGGAAGTAGTTGCCGAACAGGCTCTTGAACTGCGGTTGCTCAAAAAAAGCATGATCGCGGATGGGGACGACGGCGAATGAGGTATCCTGCATCTGAAAAGCTGGAGATCATCCGCCTCGTCGAAGGTTCGCATCTCCCGACCAAGCGCACTTTGGAAAAGCTGGGCATCCCGAAGACCACCTTCTATCGCTGGTATGACCAGTATCTATCGGGTGGTTCTGAGGCGCTTGAGGATCGCAGTCCCAAGCCATCACGGGTCTGGAACCGTATTCCGCAGCTAATGCGTGAGAAGATCAAGGACCTGGCTCTGAAGGAAAGTGAGCTTTCTCCGCGTGAGTTGGCTGTTCGCTTCACTGACACGGAAAAGTATTTTGTGTCAGAGGCTTCTGTCTATCGCATCCTCAAGTCCTACGATCTCATCACCAGCCCGGCTTATGTGATTTTGTCCGCTGCGGATGAGTTCAGGGACAAAACGACACGACCGAACCAGCTCTGGCAGACCGACTTTACCTATCTCAAGGTGATCGGCTGGGGCTGGTTCTATCTCAGTACGATTTTGGATGATTACAGCCGTTACATCATCGCTTGGAAGCTTTGTACGACGATGAAGACCGAGGATGTGACCGACACTCTGGACCTGGCACTACAGGCGTCGGGCTGTGATCAGGCAACCGTGCTG
The DNA here is from genome assembly GCF_056542865.1 of Ruegeria sp. AA6. Lineage (NCBI taxonomy): Bacteria > Pseudomonadati > Pseudomonadota > Alphaproteobacteria > Rhodobacterales > Roseobacteraceae > Ruegeria > Ruegeria sp. AA6. The sequence continues at coordinate 15,747 of NZ_JBQGAN010000003.1, read as the reverse complement.
CACAAACCGCGCCTGCTCAGCGACAACGGGTCCAGCTACATCTCTGGTGAGCTTGCCGAATGGCTGGAAGATCAGAAAATGGATCATGTTCGAGGCGCGCCATATCACCCACAGACCCAAGGCAAGATCGAGCGCTGGCACCAGACTCTCAAGAACCGCATCTTATTGGAGAACTACTATCTGCCCGGCGACCTTCAGCAGCAGATCGACGCCTTTGTCGATCACTACAACCACCGGCGCTATCACGAGAGCCTCCAAAACCTCACGCCCGCTGATGTCTACTTCGGACGCGGGCAGACCATTCTAAAGCAGCGAGAAAGGATCAAACGAAAGACCATCGAAACCCGGCGCTTGCTTCACCGCAAATCCGCCGCATAATCAGACAAACCAGATGAGCCAGATCCTCTCTTAGATCAGGCAGCCATCTGTCCCAAAATCCCTGACGACGGACACTCGCCAAAAGGCATTCGATTTGTTTTATCGATCTCACCTTCAGGCACTTATCGAGAGAAAGCTTAACCAATACTGTTCCGCTCTGTCGGTAGAGCGTCCAAAAGTGCAGATCCGTCGTATGAGGACCAAGTGGGGGAGCTGCACTGCCGTTTCGAGGCGGATTCTTGTCAATCTTGAGTTGGCAAAAAAGCCCGCAGCTAGTTTTGAGTATATACTGGCTCATGAACTGGTGCATCTTCGGGTCAGACGCCATAACGACGAGTTTAAGTCACTTTTGGAGGGCGTTATGCCTGACTGGAGACAGCGTCGGGACGTTTTGAGTTCGCTTCCTCTAGCATATGATGAATGGGATTACTAAAGGCCAGTTCTTGCTGAAAGAATGAATCATTATACGCCATATCTGCTGCGAATTCTGACGTCTCGCTCGTTCTGATTAGGTTCGAAGTGGTTTGCTGTCATCTAGTCGTGTCGATCCGCACGCTCTGCTGTAGGCCGTGAGCGTCTTTGGTGATGTGTTCTTTAGTAACATAGGCATATGGCCGACATTCAAAGTTGACCGCTAAAGAGCGGCCAAGGCAAGCTGCCTAGGTTGTTGGGGTTATCACCTCTGCAATACAAGTTGGTACCCTAACTGATACTATAAGGACCTACCTTATGAGTTACTATAAACGCTAAGGTTTAGTAATTAGAGCCCATACCTGCCGTCGACTAGGCTTCTCTTTTTTGAATTTGCGGCACGTCGCGAACCACGCAAATCGAACGTTCAACTCGGTTTTCCAGATGGCACGTGTGCGGATTAAAAACACTTAATCGTTGCGCTTGCGTCAATGTCTGCCTTGACGCAGCAGTATCAAACGGTCTTCCGCCCCGCCTTGTGGAGAGCGTGCGAGAGTTAAAATGACTTTTTACAACAGATATGCAAATATCAGTGCACTTGTACTCAAAATTATTGTCACCCTTCCGGAATGTTTCCTAAATGAAACAAAGGTATAATACGAACAATCTACTCAGCATGCCGGCGTACGTGAGGTTGGTAATCTGTGCTGTGTCATTTGTTGGATCTACAGCCTACGCGCAACTTGCGACCGCCCCAGTTTTCCCAACAATGTCCGATTGTCGTGAGTTGAACTCTTCATTGACAGCTTCCGTAGACCGGCTCCACGAAGCACTAAGGCAATGTACAGTTTCAGCTCAGCAAGCCAGAGAACCAATCGGCAACAATAGCTTTAGTGCATGCGGAAAGAGTACATGGTCGTTGCACGCCTCATGTAAATCGAAGAAAGCAGAACTCGTTTGCGCGCTGGCTCACAAAGATCAAGAAGTCCGCCTGTGCAATTCTCGTGCGGCAATCGCAGAAAAGTCTAGGGCAGTTGCAAATAGAGAAGCAGGTCGTAGCGCGACAAGAGCTATCGCTGGTACAGCGGGGGTTGGAGCTTATGACTCTTTCAATTCGTGGAAAACCCGCCTCAGTTCGGCTAGACTAGGTTGGCAAAACGTAAAATCTCTTACAGATCGGCAGGCAACCTACCAAAAAAGAAACTCCGCATTGACGGGGATCATCAATATGGTTTCTTCCAATAGCAAGGCCCATTCATTAAGTAAAAAACTGACGCGCCAGTCATTGAATCACAGTAACCTAATTTCAAATAGTGCCGTTTCAGAGCTTGAAAGAGCTTTCAAAAGATTTGAAGCCGAGTTGGGGTTAAAAGGAAGAAACAACAAAAAATTTCAAACTAATTTTGCGAGAACTCAGCTCCCAAATGATGAAGAACCAGATAAAGATGGTGTTGAATCCATTACAGAATTGAAAAGATCCTTTAACGAGCTAGAGGAAGTAATTAACGAGAATTTTGATGAGTCAATGGACAAAAACAGAAACGTGATGGAGCAGGCAGCAGCAAAAAGAAACGCTGAGCAATATGAGGGAAGATTGAAACAGGAGAGGCGAGCGAAAACGCAGAAGAGAGACTCGTTTGTCACCTCAAAAAATATAGATGTTGAGGGAGGGTGTGACTATTTGGGCGAAAGAATAATGTTGCGAGATATTGCCCAACGCAAAGGTACTTGGACGCCAAAACACGAAGCAAGATTTCAACGTGACCTTGCCTACTATGGACCGAGATGCTGATGTTGCTTCAAACCTCTAAAATAATTTCAATGAAGGTATTTTTTGTTGCGATATTTTCTTTCGGAATAGCTGAAACTTGTGCTTCGCAAGAAATTTCTTTTGAGCAGAGTATTGCTGATACGATAGAGCACCAAGACCACGAAGAATTAACTAAGTTACTGGATGCGCTGTCATGGAATGAATACCCGAAGGAAACGCCCGTAAACTTGCTAGCTTTCGCTGCCAGCATGGGCAATATTACTGCGATTGATGCGTTGGTGAACTCAGGAGTTGACATAAACGCAACATTGGAAGGTGGTTGGACAGCACTTTCAGTGGCTCTTATGTCAAACCAAATTGAAACAGCCCAACAAATAGTATTGTTAGGCGGCAATCCTTTCATTGAAAGCGATGAAGGCGTTTCTCCCAATGATATAGCAGTAAGTGTCGGCGTAGAATTAGGTGAAAAAACAGGGAGCTCAAAAAGTCAGCAAGGCTCTATCGAAATACCGTCGCCAAATCAGTTGCTGATTTCCGGAATCTTGACTCAAAACAAAAATGAAGTCGTTCGAGCTTTGGAGGCCAAGGCCGACCCAGACTTTGTTACAGTCGATGGGTGGCCTGTAGTCGTATTGGCGGCTGCTGAGAATAATGAATATGCGTTTCAAAAACTAATAGACAGCGGAGCACAACTAGAAACATCAAACGGTGATGGATTAACCGTAGCTTCAGCCGCGATATTAAACAATAACCACACTGTTCTAGAAAAAATTCTAAATTCTGGTCGGTTTGATCCAGACTACAGACCAACACCGAATACCCTTCGCGCCATTGAAGTAGCTATTCTCGAAGACGACATAGAGGCAGTAGTGCTTTTGGTCGAGTATGGAGCAGCCCTAAAAGCACTTAGCGGTTCAGATAGCCCACATCAACTTGCAATGAAATTAGGAAACGAAAAGCTAACGACGTTGCTGGAACCATTGCCCACCGGAAACCTTTTGCAAGTGCATGAATACTTGATTGGTGAAACTAGAGTCACGGCCGAACGAATGCTGGCCATATTGAGCTACGATTGGGCGTCAGCAGAGTATTTATTCAAAAAGGTCTGGGCTGGAAAAAGTTTGATCGAACTCGCAATTAGTAATGGAGAAATTGACCCCTGGCCAAATAAGCCTGAGTATTTGTCGGAAAATGTTCGAAAGTATGCCAACAAACGTGGGTTACTTGAAAGTGCTGAAAGGGTATCGACCAGAGCGCAAATGTTGGTTGGCAGAATAACCGAAGACTGGGATAACTTTCCCCTTGTTCAGAAGATGGAGGATGCAGCAGCTCTCTACCCTGAGCAGTGGGGCTTATTTGTCGGAGTTCTAGAGAGCAACTATTTAAATCTGATCAAGTTGTTAGAAACGTCTGGTTGGGAAAACGTTGAAAACCAAGCCAAAAAGATAAATGCTGAATTAAGGAAAATTTTTGCACTACCAGGAATGCACGTAAAAAACCTCTCTGACGACAAAGGGTTTTTATCTGTATTAAGTTTTCTTCTAGAGAAAGAACTTTGTCACGAAGCATCTGTTTCCGCTGGATCAAAGCTTCGAGCTTCGGGACCTCACTTAACACTAAACAAAATAGATAAGATGCGGCTTGATCCAGATACTAATATTTTATGGGCTGTGTTTTTACTTTGCGATGAGAAAGAGGTTCTTACTCTTCTTCACTACTCCGACTATGGAGCCGCAGCTCAAAACAATACCTCGGTTAGAACATGGAAGCGCGTGTTACTGAAGCAAGGTATCGACCTTTTTGATGCAGCAATCTCAAAAGAATTCTATAGACTCTCCGCACATTTACCACTTTATGGGTATGAATGGCCCTCGCTTCAAGGAAAAGGCGACGGTCAAGTTAGAAAAGAAATCCAACAGTTTCTCGCCTCGGTTGGTTTCTATTCTGGGGAAATCGATGGAGTATGGGGCGCAGGATCGCGAAATGCCGTTGACAAGCTTTGTCTGTCTTTAATCAAAAAATCCCACCTATCGGTGGAAACTCTTGGAATTTACGGAAAATGTGATTACAGACGCGGGGGTCGTTGCGCGCATACCGAAGATAGAAGCGAACAGGGCCTTTATCTGTACCGATCTACAGGCTTCGTTAGCAACGAGCTCCTTACTAATTTCTACTATTTTGCCACTTCTCCATTCCAAGAAGGCGATACTTGGATAAGGGACCATTATAAGAGCTGTAGGATAAATGGGTTTGCTGACGAAAAAGGCTCTTTGGAAACTTTGAACTACTCACCAGACGGACGCACAGTGCTGACGATAAAGGATCCCGGAAAAGAACTTCAATTCAATTGGTTGGAGTGATGTGTTGAGGCGGGAAGTCTTTCCGTCAGTCAAAGTATTGCTAGTTTGACGAAAAACGGCGGATCCTATGCCAGTTTTCTTGAATCCAGTACAAGAGCATTCCATTCTGCTCACGGACCGTCTTAGAGTGCCGGTCCGTTGAACCCGCCCTGTTGGGTGGGTGCTTATCGATGGTGGACACTTAGATCACTCTCCGCAAAGCCGTTAGGTCGGGTTCACCGGACGCTCACTGTAGGCCTGAGGTGTCGAACTTTAGTTCCTCATTTTCTAGTGTTCGGAGGTGAACAGACGTCAGGTTGCAGACCAGGTTTTTGAGGTTCGATTTCTGTTTTGAGAGATTTGCGCAACATTGCTGAAAGCTTCATCATTAGATTTGGATCATCAATTTCAGGGGGGGCGTCAGTGTTAGAGCCGGTCAGGTCGCTGTTAAGGCTACTCGCAAGCTTTTGAGTCAATGGTTTCAGATCGGCAGCAGCAAGACACAGTTCAGCTTCCTCTCCCTTTAACTCTTGGCTATCGCTGACAGAATTCGCAGGAGTGCATTCATTCGCAAGATCAGCTCGTTGTTGCGCTGGTAAATCCGTTCCTGCCCTTTGATGATCTCCAAAAGTAGATCTCGGATGGGGATCTCGTTCGAGATCTGGTTTTGGATCGTTGGATCTGAGGTCATGTAAAATCTCCTGTGCTTCCTCAATAAATTTAGGCACTTCCACGGCTTTGAGTCGCAAAGTGCGGTTTGCGTTGTGGGGCTTGATGTCTTCGCCAAGCTCAATGTTGATCCGGCTGCGGCCCCTGCCTTCCTGAACAGCGGGGGCCAACTCTAGGGCCTGATCATGAATCAGCTCAGCCAGTGCGCGTGCCTGCTGATCAGGAGGCAACTCGGCCAGCTCTCTGAGCTGCTGGCGTAGTCCCGCTAGGTCAAAATTCTGGCGCTTGGCTTGCTGATGTTCAGTGTGGCTGAAAGCGGCCCAATTGGCGTTCTCCAGTTGTGCCACCTGCTCGGCGTAATCGGCGCGGTCCAACTCCTCAAAACGTTGGGCCACAAAATTATTGTGCGCGCCGCTTACCAGTTTGTGACCGAATTCCAACTCAAGGAAGCGGCTGACCACTTCGTCACGGCATTTGGACTTGTACATTTTGTAGGTCTTGCCTGTGGCGCTGTCGGCAGCTGGCCCGACAAAATGCCCATGCTTCTGAATCGCGCCATCGGCTCGACGGCTTTCATGGATGACGAAAGAATTGGGATCGTCAGGATTGAAGCCGAACTCTGCGCGGATCGCGTCAAGCGTCTGCTCCCACTCGGCGGGGGTCAGTTCCTGGTCGGGGGAAATGATGACGTGCAGCAAACCTTTCTTACGGTTTTTGAGCTGCGCAAAATCATCCGCGACCAAGAGCTGATCACTGCTGTCTTTCAAAACATGCACATTCTCATTGTCACCTTGCCTCGTGACATATGAGCAAATGCGGGGGCCATCCCCCGCTTTTATGGTGCCGGTTTTGATGATCATTTAGCGGGCTTCAACTTGGCAATCTCTGCCTTCAGCTCGTCCAGCGGCTCAAGCCAAAGCCGCCTGCCCTCGGCAATGGCTTTGTACATCGCCTCGAACTGATTGCCGTTCAGGGTGCCGTCAGCCTTGGCCTCGTTGATGGCTTTCTGGCATAGGTCCAGATTGGTGCCGATCCCTGCGAGCTGGCGGGCGATGGCCTCAAGCTTGGTCGCGTCAGGAAGCTTGTAAGAGGTCTGGCCGAGTATCTGAAAACGGCAGTATTCAGATTTGGAAAGCTCGTGTTTATGCGCCGCGGATTTCACCGCCGCCGCCTGGTCCGGCGTCAGGTGAACCTTTAGCGTGTGAGTTTTTCGCGCGTCGGCTGGTTGGCCTTCTGGGGCAATAGGGTCCATTATAAAATCCTCGTTTTTCAAATGCGGCCCGCTGGGGGGTCAAGGGGGGGGTATGCCCCCCTTTGCAAGTTCTGAATGGCCCTTTGGGGCCGTTCAGTCCCACTTGCTCAACCTATTCGAGCACTGAATTTGTAAATTGCAGTGAAACCAGAAAAAGCAAATTTCTTAGAGTGATAGCGGGGTAAGTGGGGTAGCTGGGCCAATGGCAAAATTTGAGGAAATAAGGCGTTTGGCCCTATTGGGGCAGTTGGGCCAAGAGGGGTTGCGCCGCCTCGATGACCTGAAAGCGATAGAGGCTATGGAGGACGCGCATAGGGCGTACCTGCGTGTTCAACGTCTTTTGAGTGAGAAAGAGAAGGTAGCGGCGGCACACAAGGCTGCTGCAACTGATATGATGCGGCTGTTGCGTGTTTATGGCGAACTGCACACCACTGATGCGCCAGAAATAGACGAGGAAAAATATCGTCGCTGGATCATATAGGTTTCGGAAAGATTAATGCGGGCTTGTTCCGTGCTTCCTGTCGCGCACCTGCAATGCAGGCGATAGGAGGCCGGATATGATAAAGAAATCCACGATTAAGACCGAGGAATATTTTGAAATTAAGCGCGCGTTTGAGACGTATTTTCATGAGCAAAATTCATTGCAAGAGCGGATCGCGGCTGAGCTGGTGATAGTCAGTAAACAGCAAAAAGCATTGCTGGCGATTTTTGGTCAGGCTTCTGAGAAGCTGGGGAAAGCAAAATGACGGGGCTGTTGCGCGGTTTGATGGGCATGGGGTTAGCTATGACAGTGACCCTGAATAACCATCTGAGAGAGGCGCTAGGGGCGATGGGGGGCCGGAAAGTACCGGCCCCCAATGCTGCCAATAGGGCTGCTGCTTTGGGCTTGATGACGGCTTGGGCGATGATGGCACGGGCTAACCGTGATATCTCGTATTATAGCCGTCTGGGGATATGATTAGGGTTTCATGGCGTCGTTGATAATCTGCTCAATGTCGATGCCGTCTGAGCCTAGCCCGGTGTCGTCTGGATTCCATCGGTCGCCCATTTCCTCAAGCAATTCAACGGTTCGCTGACCAGTGAGCGCTTGAGCTGCTTTCCACCATCTGTTGGAACAGCGGCCTAGATGAGCGATTGAATCTTCGATTTCAGCCAAGCTTTTTTGATAGGTCATTTTGCGGGCCTCCTTGTTTTACCCGCCAAGCAAATGCGCGGGCGAATGCAAGGAACCGTAAAAAAGGGGGCTGACTGCCCCCGGCCCTGTCGGGCCTCCCCCGTGAACATTCCGCTCGGGAATGGGGGTGGGTTGATTTCTGGGAGAAACCAGGCATTTGCAGATTGCCCGGTGAGCAGGACACTTGACTCGGACTCGGGAATGCCCCCCAGTTTGCCATTTTCTGGGGGGTGTTTCCTGTTTAATTGTTTAATTAGACAGTGAAATTACTCGATCTTTGCTAGGCGTTTGTAGTAGATGGCAAGCTGCATGTTTGCCTCTGCCCATAAATTGAGCTTGTAACGGTATTCGCCCTCGAAACTGCTTAGATCGAGTCCGGCGGATCGGTGTGAATTTTCATCAAGCCACCACATTAGTTCGTCTGCTTGTTGTTCGTAGAAGTCGATTTTCTCCATTTCTTCGAACATTTTGGCAAAAACGGTCGCCGTCGTTTTCGTGGTCATTGGTAGTTTCCTGTTTATTTGTTTATTTAAAGTCTGGCGTTCAGGATGTTGACAGCGAGCTTACCGTTTTTCTCGATAAGCTGCTCCAATTCGAGATGCTTTGCCTTTGCGGTTACGCTGTCGCCATTCTGGATAGCGTCATGCAGTGCAGTCATGATCGGTTTGTAATCAGGATCATCCTCTATCAGTTTCGAGGTTAGCTCTATGCGGGGGTCGTTCTTCACTTCTTTACTTCCTTGTTAAGTGGGTGGGTTTGGATCAGGTGGATTAGCAGCCGCTTTGCAGCTCCGTGCTTCCGGCCTCCGGTCTTTTCCAGATAGGTGTCGATAAGATCGTCAAATCGCTCAGCAATGCTTTCTTCGATCTGGAAATGATAATGGCGGCGGGCCTCTGTGCTTTCGCGTGGGCGGCCTTGAGGCTTCTTCTCGTCGCGGTCATTGGTCGCCATAGGCGTTGATGCCGATGATATTTTCGGTGTTTCTGGGGCTTTTGGCGGTGCGCCTTTTCCTAGCTTAGCCATGTCGGTTTCCTGTTTAATTGTTTATTTGGTTGCCTCGGCGATGCGGTCTGTGATCGCGGCAATCATTTCCTTGGCCGTGTCGTTTACCGTTCGGAATCTCGTCTCGGTAAATGCAATCCCGTCCTCAGCTACTTTGGTCCAGCTCGGCTTGTAGAGTAGATGGCCGGGCAGCGTGTGGTATTCGCTGGTGTCCAGATATTCGCGGCCTGCGCGGGCTTCTGAATCCGTGCTGACGTGATTGAGCGCAAATGCAATGCGTTCTGGGGGCAGGCCGTTTGCTACTAGCTCGTGCGCAAGCGTGACTGCTGGTTCAAGGTCCAGAATGCTGGCAGATGTTGGGATGATCGTCAGGTGAGATTGCCCTGTTACCTCGGCTGTCTGGGCAGATGCGTAGGGCTTCCCGTCGATCACAAGGGCGTCGTACTTGTTGCCCAGCTTAATGGCCTCAGCGATGTTTTTGGGCGACGTGTGGTCGATACCTGGATTCAGTTCGGCCAGCTCTCGGCGTTCTGCCCATAAGGTTGCGCTGCCTTGCTGTCGGTCGAGATCAGCAAGCAGTGTTTTTAAGCCATCACGGGCCAGTTCAACGGACAGTGATACCGCAAGGGACGTCTTACCGACGCCCCCTTTTTGAGAGACGAGCGACATAACATAAGGCATCACATACCCTTCATTTTGAAAGTATGATCGTAGTGCTCGGACCCGTCGGCCAACAGCTCTAGAAGGCTGCATTTCTGGGCATACAGAAAGCGTAAATGGCGCTCACTGTAATAGAGTTCAGTCCATCCGGAGGCTTCCTCGGCGGCGTCGGATGCCTTGGCAATCTCGTCGTCGATATTGTCGAGATCGAGTAAATCGTATTGATAGTCAGACATATTGGTTCCTGGTTCTGTGGGAATGACGCGTGCTGCACGCGATGGTTTTCTAGTTTCTGCTAAGGCTGCGGGAGATTGTGAATCTGCCCTTGCGTGCGTGATTGCCTTCGATTGTGCCTTGGGGGGCATCGTAGGTTCCGCGTGCAAGGCGACCGCCGAATTCCCGCCCTCTCTCGGGCTTTCGAACGTTGTCCACAAGCTGGCCCCGAAAAACTCTCTGGGAAGGCTCGGATTTTCCGCAGTACGCGGCTATCCAATAACCGGGGAAAGGGGCGTTCCCCTTGCCGTCATCGACGGCAACATGCCAAGATTCAAGCTCACCAACGGCGATCTCTCCTCTTGTTTTCTTGTGGCAGGAGCGACCACCTTTTTTTGTTGTCTCTCCAGTTGTCCGTTCAAGAAAAGCAAGAAATCCACCTAGATATTGTTTGGGAAGGTGAAGGCCAATGTGAAGGTGCTCGCCTTCCGCATCGGTACTTTCTCGGGTCCAGAAGTAAGCAGGGGGAATTTGACGTACTGGTCGTTTTGACCAGCGTCTTAGTTGGCCGATGAATAGTTTGACTCCTTCGTAACCACCCGGAAAAACAAGCGGGCAGTTTCCGTATTTGAGAGTTGAAGCACGAATGGTTGCTAGCGTGTTTATTTCGTGGCCTTTTTTAAAGCCGATCCAAGCTGCATCCATCAGCTTGTCTTGAGTGCCAACTTCAAGAGAGTTGGAAACCTTAGGCCGAACGATTGAGCTAGAATTCAAATTCTTCGAGCTACAAGTTTTCCCTTTATTGGGAACGGATTCCAAACAGCGGTCGTACGTCCAATGAAGCGCGCGATCTTCTATACTTAGAAGGGGTGTTCGCAAATCGGCGGTTTCGTCGGATACGTCGGATCCAACGCTAGCACGTTGGTGGCCTTGTTTGGTTGAACTGGGGGTGGACTGTACTGTCTCAAGTTGTTGGGTAGTGTCCATTTTCATTTCGCAGCAAGAAGCCAGCCGCCCAAATCGGGCGAGCTTAGCTTTAGATTTCGGATAAGGAGAAAGCGCTCAGTGGGAGGTCAAATAGAGACCGCCCCCGCAGTTGCAGGCGGCTACCGTGAGTAGATTGAACAGATCGAGCTTAGAGTTGCACTAGTGGGTGCAGTTTACCATCGCCTCGTCAATCTGGCTTTCGAGCCAGTACAGTCGCCCACCTAGTTTGGTTGGCTTAGGCAGCCGACCGAACTCGATGTCCAGATAAATGGCCGAACGAGAACGGCCACCTAGTTTGCTGCGGAGATCCGCAAAGTTGAGATAACGCATGATACCATCCTTTTTTGTTAAGGTCGCGATTACATGCCGAAGCTCGCGGGCCCATGTTCAAGATCGCCTCGGATGGTTCGATGATGTCCAACTTTGCCGCTTGTGTCGTTTGTTATAAATTCAGGCGTATTTTTTCACAAAGTTCCGAACGCCAGTTTTCGTCGATTTGAAGTTTCGCTTTTCCCCTGGAAACACTCTCTTCAAGTGAGGTCATTTGCACGTCTCTTGTGAAAACGGGTTTGTTGCTGAAGATTTTTGGATTGAAGTTTTCGGCAGTAATCGCCTTATCAATCACGAAGCGGTTTGTTGCAGTAACACCAATGCTAGGGTCGAAATCCATTTCGAACCCACTTGCTACGGCCACCCGCAAAAGATGCCAGCAATGAAAGGCACGTTGGCTGTCTTTGTCTGCCAAAGCATGTCGTCCGTTTTTGGGCCTTCCCCGGCTCTTTTTTTTCTGCTTTGCAATGGCTTCGTCTGCATTTAGGACCAACTGCATTTCATAAAGAAGGCCATTGAGAACCAGCTGATATGCCCGTTCTGATCCTTCCACTCTCTTCAGAATTTCACCCATTGAGTCCGGTCCTACCTGCCCATCATCACGGATCAAGAGAGATGCGTAAGCTCGGGTGGCAAGGTCAGCGCGATATCCGATAAACGCCCAGCGCGTGGCCTCGTCTGTAGCTCCGTGCCCTAGTCCAGGAACAAACTCCGGGCTTGGGTCGGGAAATGACCAGTCAAACCCAGATATTTCTGCTAGCGCGGCTTCAACCCACGTCTTTACTACAATTTTTTTATTGCCCTTCTTTGACAACTCTTAGTTCCTTTCCTTCATTTTCCACAACATGAGATGCCCAGCGGTCCATTATGACCCGCCGTTGTTCCAGGTAGTCTGTACGCCTGTAAGCTCGCTCTACAGTTGACCCAACAACGTGCGCAAGGACTGCCTCAGCAATTTCTTGAGGAGCGTCCGTAGCCTCTGCGATCCAAGTACGCAAACTAGAGCGAAAGCCGTGTGGTTTTTCAGTCATTCCGCGCCGCTTCATTAGGCCCGACATCGTTCCGTCCGAGATCACTCCCTTGCGCTGGGAAGGGAAAAGGAAACCTTCCCGTTCGAATGGCCGTGCCAGTTCGATTACCTTTAAAGCTTCCCCGGAAAGTGGAACGCGAAAGTCATTTGTCTTCCCTTTCAAACCCTTCATAGATTCAGCGGGAATTGTCCAAACGTCTCCGATTATCTGATCTGCGTGAATGTAGCGAAGGGGATAGGATCGGACGCCAGTCAAAATCAGTAGTCGCAAGGCAAGGTTTGAGACAGATAACTCTGTTAGTGTTGAATAGAACGCTGGGACATCAACCCAAGGCATCGCCTCAACGTGCTTGGGTTTATGACGAGATTTTCCGAGCAGAGCCTGGGCTTTTTTTGTGGCAACTATGTCGACATCGAGCCCAAGTGCTGCCCCATGCTGTAATACCAACCCTATTCTGTTAAGTGCTTTGCGAGCGGTTTCGGCCTTTGTGTGCCAAAGGGGGGCTAGAACGCCCCTGATGTCACGTTGATCGATTTCCTCAATGGGAACTTTCCCGAGTTTGGGAAGTACGTGTAGCTCAAGCGGAGAAAACCAACGGCCCGCCTTGCCGTCACCTTTTAGCTCCGCTTTTTTAGCTTCAAATGTTTCTTCGGCGATTTTACGCAATGTTGTGTCGGCGCGGCTCGCTTCTCGTGCTTGACGCTCCCTTTCCTTGATCGGATCAACGCCGGTCTTGGCCAGAGCACGCCATTGGTCTGCAAGCTCGCGAGCCAACTTAAGTGAAACGTCTTGCAATCCACCAAGGCCCATCTCTCTTCGTCTGCCATGGATAGCAACACGGAGTATCCATTGGGCGCCACCATCTTCTCTTTTGTGAAGCCATAATCCGCCCCCGTCGCAATGCTTGCCGACTGGAGCTGACTTGACAAATGCCGCAGAAAGTCTGTGCCTGCCTGCCATTTCTATCCCCCTTTTTATCCACCCTTTACTATTGGATGGGGATGAGCGAGGCAAGACAGTTTAGTACAGTTAAGCTGCTGAAAAACAATACTAAGAACTAATTTTTTGGCGAGTTTGGTCAGCTTAAAACAATAGTTCGTTGCTGTGTGGGGGCACCACTTCTCCGTAAATATTGCCAGGTTGTAATGTCTTAAGCGTTTTTCTTAGGGCAACATCCACCTTTTGCCAGTCCTTTAGTGAGACAATAGGGTGATCAAGAGTGAGACGGCTTTAGGTTTTTGCAACCAGGTACGTACAAAGTGTGAAAATTTAAAAAATTTCATCTCGTATCACTTGGGAAACGGCACATGCATTGCTTGATTTTTCAACAGAAACGGCAACACGAACACCAATAGACTATGTGATCTCAGCAATCGGCCTTAGGTTGCCCTACGCAATAGTGGTGTGAAATCGCAATTCTAAATCTGAAAGCGGTGACAAAGGTCAAAAAGCCGACTGTTGAAGCGTTAACATAGCACAAAAAACGCATTGTATTCACTGCTTTGAGACCTTACAGGTTTTTCAGGTCAGAATTCGGTCCCACAGACCTTGCCCGCGTGGTGGAATGGTAGACACAGGAGACTTAAAATCTCCAGGCGGAAACGCCGTGCCGGTTCGAGTCCGGCCGCGGGTACCATTTTCTCAGGAAATAGAAATGTTTGCGCATGTATGGAAGTTGCGTCCTGGTGGTCTCACAAGCGCCTGGGCAACATGGAACGGTCGAGAACTCCAACAAAAGCCTGCAGCGATACCTTCCAAGGCATGCCTTGGCAACGGCGCGTCAGTGCCTCGGACAGTGGGCGCTTGTCGAAAGCTTCGAATGCGAACTGATAGAAATAAAACCGGTGGACGTAATAGGCCAAATCAGAAACTGCGCTTCAACGTGAGGCCACATTCATTTGATCGCGGAATGTCGTCCGTCGTGGGTCGTGTTCAATTTCGTTTATAGCTGCCTCCAGTTTCGGTCCAGTCGCGTTACCGAGTTGTACTGTGACAGCATTGCCAACTTAGTCCTATAGCATTGACTGGCTGTTCGCTTGTAACGCGAAAGTGTTAAGGAACCCGTAAGCTACTGAAGGATATGGCAATCAGCACGTCGATGACTTTGGCGGTTTGTCCGATTGGATCAATGCCAGCGGCGATGTTTCCGCGCTCTAGGCGTTCAGGAATGCCCGGACGGCGGCCTCAAACTCTCGTGGTTTTTCGGCGTGCAGCCAATGCCCCGCTCCGGGTATCTTGGCAAATTTGGCCGCTGGGAAATGCGTGCGGATCAGGTCGCGGTGTTCGGGCAACACATAGTCGGATTCGGCGCCAGACAGGAACAGGGTGGGTCCGTCCCAGCTTGCCTTCAGCTCCGGAAATCCCATGATCTTTGGCATCTCAGCCGCCAGCACGTCCAGGTTCAGCAACCAGCGTTGACCTTGGACATCCAGCGACTGAGTAAAAAAGCTCTGGAGCGTCTTCTCAACACCCAAGTTTGCCAGTTGTTCAGACGCATCCGAACGCCGCTCAACCTTAGACAAGTCCACGGCGCGCATGGCCTCTATGAACTGGATTTGGCTGTGCGTGTAGGTCACTGGTGCAATGTCGGCCACGACCAGTTTGCGCAGCAGATCCCCATGTTGCAAGGCCAGCATCATTGCGGCCTTACCGCCCATCGAATGCCCGACCACATCGGCCTTGCCCCCGAAATGGTCGATGACTTCGGCCAGATCCTTGGCGAGGTCGGGATAGCCGTGCCGATCGGTCCACATACTGTAAGCGTGGTTGCGCATGTCGACTGCTACGACCTGCCGCTCATCCGCCAGACGCCGGGCAATCACGCCCCAATTCCGCGCCGAACCGTAAAGGCCATGCGCGATCAGCAGGGGAGGGTTTGAGGTCGGTTCACCATGTATGATCGTGTTCAGCATGAGGTCCGTGATACTCGTCACACACAGAAACAGCCAGCCCCATTGTCGCCGTTGCCTAGGGTAGTTAGATTAACGGGCTTGGAGGCCCCGTCATGTCGGAAAATACAGATGTCCAAAGCCAGATCGCGCGTACGCTCCAATTGATGCGGAAAAAGCTGGGTGTGCGGGATAAAACACTGACAGCGTCGGTCAGAAAGGCCAAACGGCAACTTCCCCGTCGGATTTACAAACAGGCGCTTCTACTTGCGAATGCTGAACAAATGGCTGCGCATCCCAAATTGCGTCTGGTGCTGGACACACCGAATCTTGTGAAGGCGTCGGAAGAGGTTCAGGCCCACCTAAGCAGCATAAACCTTGCCGACCGGAGGATGGGCTGGTTTCTGGGAATGTTGGGTAGTCTGGCTTTTAACTTGCTGGCCTTGTCGGTATTGCTGCTGATTTTCCTGCGGTGGCAGGGGTTTATCTAGAGCGAGATAAAAAAGAACGGCGCCCGAGGGACGCCGTTCAAATCACTTATAAGTATCCGCCTTACAGGTTCGGATAGATTGGAAACTTGGCGCAGAGGTCTGCGACTTCGGCTTTGACCTTGGCTTCGACTTCGCCGTTGCCGTCTTCGCC